>CAUAHS010000062.1 GCA_958428885.1 uncultured Eubacteriales bacterium | reverse complement strand
TACGGAGGATGCGACGTCGGCTCCACCTACACGAAGGCCGTTATACTTGACGAGACCGGCAAGATGGTTGCCAACACCACCATAAGAAGCAAGATAAACTCCGAGCAGAGCGCGATCATGGCGATGGACGAGGTCATCGCCCAGGTGCCGGAGCTGCACAGCTCCAAGGACCTGGCGTATCTGATAGGCACGGGCTACGGCCGCAACAAGGTGCCGTTCGCGGATGAGAACATCTCCGAGATCAGCTGCCACGCCATGGGCGTGCACGTGACCGACCCGAACGTCCGCGCGATCATCGACATCGGCGGCCAGGACGTCAAGGGCATCAGCATCGACACTGACGGCACGGTCAAGAACTTCGCAATGAACGACAAGTGCTCCGCCGGTACCGGCCGCTTCTTCGAGGCCATGGCGAACGCCTTCGAGCTCTCTCTGCCCGAGTTCTCGAACCTGAGCCTCACAGCGAAGAACGTCATCCCCATCACCGCGCAGTGCACGGTCTTCGCCGAGAGCGAGGTCATCACCCTCGTCGGCGAGGGCAAGCCGACGGACGAGATCGCAGCGGGCATCGAGATGGCGGTTGCGAAGCGCTGCTTCGTCATGGCGAAGAAGGCGGGCGCTACCGACAGCATCACGCTGACGGGCGGCTGCGCCAAGAACGAGGGCCTGAAGGAGGCCATAGAGCACGTGCTGAAGCTGAAGGTCATCAACCTGAAGACCGACCCGCAGCTGATGGGCGCGCTGGGCGCCGCCGAGTACGCCAGGCAGAAGGGCATGGCCAAGGGCGCATAACAGCTCCATATACCAGGGGGCTGCCGCAAGACGAAAGTTTGGCGGCAGCCCCTTTTGCTTTTGCAAACGCGCTGCGGCAAAACCGTCCGCCCGCGCGGGACTCTTGCAAAACGCGGCGTCTTTTTGTAAGATGGAGCGGAACGCTGCATTTTCAAGGGAGGACATACATAGATGATAGACGAAACGACTCTGCAGAAGGAGCAGGAGGCCTTCCTGCGTGACACGCTGCAAAAGCTGCTGGCTCAGGACAGCCCCACCGGCTTCACCGGGCGTGCGGTGGACCTGGCCGAGGGCATCGCGCGGGACCTGGGCTTTGAGACCCGCCGCACCAACAAGGGCAACCTGGTCGTGACCGTGCCCGGACGGGAGAGCGGCCGCCGCGTGGGGCTCTGCGCCCATGTGGACACGCTGGGCCTGATGGTGCGCTCGATAAGCGACAGCGGCATGCTGATGGTCACCCGGGTGGGCGGACCGCTGATGCCCACGCTGGACGGCGAGTACTGCCGCATCTATACCCGTGCGGGAAAGGTGTTCACCGGCACGGTGCTCTCGCTCTCGCCGTCGGTGCATGTGCAGGACGACGCCGCCACCCGCGCCAGGGACGAGAAGAACATGGCGGTGCGTATCGATGAGAAGGTCCGCAGCCGGGAGGACGTTGAGGCGCTGGGCATCGCCCCCGGCGACTACGTGTGCTACGACCCCAAGACGGTCATCACCGAGAGCGGGTTCGTCAAGTCCCGGTTCCTGGACGACAAGGCCAGCGCGGCCTGCCTGCTGACTTTGCTCTGGCGGATGCACCGCACGGGCGAGCGGCCAAGGTACGACGCCTGGTTCGGCCTCACCGTGCACGAGGAGGTTGGCCACGGCGGCTCCACCCTGCCGCCGGTGGACGAGCTGCTGGCTGTGGACATGGGCTGCATCGGCGAGGACCTGTCCTGCACCGAGTACCAGGTGTCCATCTGCGCCAAGGACAGCAACGGCCCTTACGACTACGGCATGGTCAGCCGCCTGGTGAAGCTGGCCGCCGACAACGGCGTGGACTGCGCCGTGGACATCTACCCGCACTACGGCTCCGACGTGGCCGCCGCCTGGGAGGCAGGCATGGACGCCCGTGCCGCCCTCATAGGTCCTGGGGTGCACGCCTCGCACGGCATGGAGCGCACACATCTGGACGCGCTGCGGGCCACGCTCAAGCTGGCGGGGCTGTATCTGGAGCTGGAGTGAGGGCAAAAATGCAAAAATCCGGGGTCTTTTGGGCGTATACCGCTCAAAAAGACCCCGCAAATTGTTCCGGCGTGCCGCTTTCGTGTGCGCATCCCCGCGCGCGGGTCATTTTTCCTCGAACAGCTCCAGCTTTGAGTTGAGAATGCGGATCATCTGCTCCGCAAGCTGGTCCGGGTCGAGATCGGGCTCGCCGCAGTGCTTGAGCAGCATGCCCACGAGTCCGAAGGTGAGAAAGTCGAGCGCGATGTCCGCGTCGCCGTAGTTGGCCCGGAAAGCCGTGGGCCTGCGCCGCATCAGCTCCTCGAGGTAGGAGCGCGCGGCTTCGCCCAGGATGCGCTCAATCTGCTCGCGCCGCTGCGAGCTCATCAGCTTGCGCAGCAGGGAGTAGTTCTCAGCCGTGGAGCGGATGAGTTCGCTCAGCGCCTCCTGAGGCGAATCGGCGGCGAGGCTGCGCTCCACCATACGCTCCGTCTGCTGGCGGGCGCACCACTCCACAACGTCCATTATGTCCTGAAAATGATAATAAAAGGTCTGCCGCGAGATGCCGCAGTCCTCGATAACGGCCTTGACCGTGACCTTGTCTATGCCGCGCTGGCGCACGAGAGAATTGAAGCTCTCCGCGATGGTGGCCTTCATATCCAACGCCAAAGCATCGCCCCCTTTTCGCGCATTATAACACAGCGCAGCGCATAAAAGCAAATCCGTGATATAATGTCGGAGAAGGGGGAAAGGAAGCATGGACTATGTGACGCGCCTGTCCTCGCCCGTGGGTGAGCTGACCCTCGCCTCGGACGGCGAGAGCCTCACCGGGCTCTGGATAGCGGGGCAGAAGTACCATTCTGTGGGCCTATCGCCGGACGCCGTGGGGGCGCAGCTGCCAGTGTTCGCCGCCGCGGCTGAGTGGCTGGGCCGGTACTTTGCCGGGGAGAGCCCGGAGCCGGGGAAGCTCCCCCTTGCGCCGAGGGGCAGCGGGTTCCGCCGGAGCGTATGGCGGCGGCTCTTGGAGATACCGTGCGGCTCGGTCACGACCTATGGGGAAATAGCTCGCGATCTTGGCGCGTCGGCGCGGGCCGTCGGCGGAGCGGTGGGACACAACCCCATCTCGATAATCATACCCTGCCACCGCGTGGTCGGCGCAGGCGGAGCCCTCACCGGCTACGCCGCGGGCCTCGACGTCAAGCGGCGGCTGCTGGAACTCGAGGGCGTGAGGCTCGAGTGCGGAGCGCGCGGATGGCATGTCGCGTGAAAAGGCGAGGGGGAAACTGATGCTGCTCAAGGACTATTACAGCGCGGAGTACGCGCAGCGGCTGGCCGCGCGCATAGCGGAGGCCTGTCCTGAACTTGACCGCGAGGGCTTTGCCGCCTGTGCCTCGGCCGGGCTCGAGGGCCGGCGCTATTCGGAGCGGCTGGACGCCTTCGTGCGCGCCTTCGAGCTCTATCTGCCGCCGTACGCCGAGACGCTCGGCATATTCGGCCGGATACTCGGGCCGGAGCTGAGCTCCTTTGCCGTGATGTACTCCGAGGGCGCCTGGTTGGCGCCGGTGGGCAGGTATGTGGAGACCCTCTGCGCCGGAGAGCCGGACTCGTATGAGCAGTCGGTGAGCTTCATACGCGAGCTGACCGGGCGCTACACGGGCGAGTTCGCCATGCGTCCGCTCATCGCGGCCTTCCCCGAGCGCACGATGGCCGTGCTGCTCGGGTGGAGCCTCGACAAGAGCGCCTATGTCCGCCGCTGCGCCAGCGAGTGCATGCGCGTGAGCCTGCCCTGGGCGAAGCGCCTGACCGCCGCCGTGGAGCACTTCGACGCCTACTCTGCGGTGCTCGACAACCTCCGCCGGGACGAGGACCCCTACGTCCGCCGGAGCGTGGGCAACAACCTGAACGACCTCTACAAATACGACGCGCAAAAGGCTCAGTCCATAGTCGGCCGCTGGCAGGCCGAGGGCCCGGCGAAGGAGACCCGGGAAATAATCCTGCGCGGCACCCGCACGCTCAGACGGCGGCAGAGGTCTAGCGCTGGTCGCTGACCGTGGCGGAGCTGTTGCTGGCCTCAAGGGCGGAGAGCGGGTCATAGGGCGCTCCGGTGAGCGTACCCGAGAGCAGCGCGATGTCCACTGCGTTCGCCGGCAGGCCCCAGGAGTTGCCCGAAAAGAGGAATATCGCCCGGTCCACCACATAGCCGCGGGTGTTGTAGCAGACGTTGTCCATGAACGTCCCTGTGGAGCTGGGGTTGAGATACGCGGGCTGGCGCAGGGTGTGGAAGATGTTGCTGCGCACCAGCAGGTTCGTCGAGCCCACCTGCGTCACAAGTCCGCGGTTCACCACCCAGGTCGAGGAGTCGCCGGCCTGGTCCGGACCGTAGATCTGGCAGTTGAGGATCTGGTTCCCATCGCCGGCGACCTGAATGAACTCGACGGGATAGGGCTGGTCGCTGGTCATGGTGAGACCGTCCAGGGTGTCGTCCCCGCCGGTCAGCAGGAAGGGCACGATGGGCGCTTTGAGCAGCACCTCCGCCCCCGCCGTGCCCTGAATGGTCACGCCGGGTTTATTCACGACAAGCTGCTGCGTTATGGGATATGTGCCGCGCAGGACGTGGATGGTCCCGTCGGGCTCCACCGCCGCGAGCGCCTCGTCGATGGTCTGGAACGGCGCCGCCTGACTGCCGTCACCGCCGGCGGCAGCGTCGGACTGGACGTACAGGTCGTAGGGATTCGGCTGAACGCTCCCGGTGGCTCCCGTGGGACCGGTCGGTCCAGCAGCGCCCGTCTCGCCCGTTGGACCCGTTGGCCCGGTGACCCCGGCGGAGCCCGTAGGCCCGGTCGGACCCGGCAGTCCCGATACACCTGTGGGTCCGGTCGGCCCGGCAAGCCCCGCCGGTCCTGTTGCACCGGGAGCTCCCTGCGCTCCGGTGGGCCCGGTCGGACCGGGAAGTCCCGCCCCGGTGGGGCCTGTCGGCCCGGTTGCGCCGGCTGCTCCGGTAGGACCCGTAGGCCCGGGCGCACCGGCTCCGGCAGGGCCGGTAGGCCCGGTCGCCCCCGTCGGACCAGTGGGCCCGGTCGGACCGGATGCAATATCTCCAGCGGGCCCGGTCGGTCCGGTCGGTCCAGGCAGTCCGGCGGAACCTGTCGGACCCGTTGCACCGTCCGCGCCAGACGGCCCTGTCGGCCCGGTGGGACCGGCAGGACCAGAAGGACCAGCCTCTCCCGACGGTCCTGTCGGCCCAGGTACCGCACAATAACAGCAGCAGTCGTCCTCCCGGCAATTATATCGCTTCATAGAACCCGCCCCCCAATTTTGAGCCTTGCTGTATTCTATGCCGCCGGAGACACGTAGGTTAAAACATGAGCCGGAGACTTGCCGCGTGTGGCAGACTCCGGCTCGTTTATTATCTCATGCGCAGGATTTTCTCCGCCTGCCGTTTTGCAAGGTCGAGGTACTTCCTGTAGTATCCCTCGTTGACCTCGCCGTATTTGTTGCCGAGAAAGACCCATTCGCAGTACTCGTAGAGCAGGAAGCGCTCAAGGGTGCGGCGCCATTCCTCACTTGTGATGCCCATCTCCTTGAGCAGATTGTCGTAGTAATACTGTATCGCAAATTCCCTGTCCGCCCGGGTCATATGGAAAAAGGCGTTTTCATCCTCCTCGCCGTGGGCGATGAGGCGCACGAAGGAGGCAGGGTAGGGGAGTATGCCCGCAAATTCCCAGTCTATCAGCACGGCCCTGTTCTCCGAGACGAGGACGTTGAACGGGAGCAGGTCGTCGTGGCACAGGGTCCTTGGCACGGAAGCGTACTCGTCCAGAAATCCCGCGTATGCCGCCTCGAGCCCGGCGTCGTTGAGGTATTTCCCGCGGTGCTCGCGGTCTTTCAGGCTCTTTTCAAACGTGTATGCGCAGCCGGACAAAGCCCCTTCGTTCCAGGTGGCTTTTTGCATGTATATCAGGGCGTCCAGCGCCAGAGTCAGCCCACGCCGGCTGCATCTGCGCAGGTCGGAGCCCTCCACGAACTCCATGAGCAGGTATGTCTTGCCGTCGATGTCGGCGGTCTGATAAAGCGCAGGCACGCTCCCGCCGACCTTGGGGAGAATGGCCCGATAGACCTCGGCCTCGTACTCCTTGGCCTCCTTCAAAAGGTATACGGCGCCGCCGCAATCGAGCTTCCAGACCCGGTAGGGCTCTCCGTCCTCCTCATGTGCCAGCTGCGTGACGACCGGCCTCGCCGGGCGCAGCAAGTCAAAATGCCTGATTATATCGTCAGCTTCCATGTGAAGCCCTCCATGCGTTTAAAAAAATAAGGACCGCGACCATTGCAAATCGCGGTCCTTATATGGTGGAGCCGGGGGGAATCGAACCCCCGTCCGAAAGTGCTTCCGCGGGGACTTCTCCGGGCGCAGAGAGTCCTTTTTATTCCCTCGTCCGAGCGTGGACGCTCACACTCACGGAGTCGGTAGCTTCATTGTGCATGGTGCGCTCAAAGCTTTGCGCACTCACGTTCGCCGCTGATCGACGCCTCACATCCGGGCCACGGCACTCCCGGAGGAGACGCTCACTGCTTAGGCAGCGAGAAGAGCAGTCTTATTGCTGTTCTTTAATTTATAATTGCCCGTTTTAAGGATGCCAGGCGCATCCGCCCGCTATCCCCGTTTCTGCACCCCCGTCGAAACCAGTACGGCCCCTCGTCGTCGTCGCAAAGTCCGCTTAGCTCCGTTTCCGCATAGCGGCTGCGCCGATATGCGAAAACTGCGCACGCTCCCTTGCTCCTCCTCTCCGCCCCGAAGCGGGGGCGCTTCGGGGCGGGTACGGGGGAAATCTTGCGCAAATGCGCTTTGCTGTTTGCGCGGTGGGTTTGGCGCAAATGCGCTGCGCTGTTTGCACGGTGGGTGCGCAAAGGCGCTGCGCTGTTTGCGCAACTTAGAACTTTTTGGGTTCGGGGTAGTCGACGCCGAAGGTCTCGGCGGTGACTTTCTTCATCTTCTGCTCGGCCTTGGGGCGGTCGTTGTAGTCGGTGGCGGTGTTGGCGATGGCGTCGACCACGTCCATGCCCTCGATGACCTTGCCGAAGGCGGCGTACTCGCCGTCGAGGTGGGGAGCCTTGTCGTGCATGATGAAGAACTGGCTGCCCGCCGTGTCGGGCATCATGGAGCGCGCCATGGAAAGGACGCCGCGCTCGTGCTTGAGGTCGTTCTTGAAGCCGTTGTGCTTGAACTCGCCCTTGATCCTGTAACCCGGACCGCCCATGCCGGTGCCCTGGGGGTCGCCGCCCTGGATCATGAAGCCGGGAATGACCCTGTGGAAGATGAGCCCGTCGTAGAAGCCGCGGTTCACGAGGCTCAGGAAGTTGTTGACCGTGTTCGGCGCGATCTCGGGGTAGAGCTCGACCTTGATGACGCCGCCGTTTTCCATCTCGATGGTGACTATCGGATTTGCCATTACGCGTTCCTCTCCTTTATCGTTCTGTCCATGTCCCGCTTCGCCTGACGCTCAGCCTCGGCATCGCGCTTGTCGTGGAGCTTTTTGCCCTTGCAGAGGCCCAGCTCCAGTTTTACGCGTCCGTCCTTGAAGTAGAGCGAGAGCGGGATGAGCGCAACGCCGTCCTGCATGACGCGGGCGTTGAGCTTCATTATCTCGCGCTTGTGCATGAGCAGCCGCTTCGGGCGCATGGGGTCACGGTTGAAGATGTTGCCCTTTTCATACGGGCTTATGTGCAGCCCGCGGGCGAACAGTTCTCCGTCCTTGACCGTGCAGAAGGAGTCCTTCAGGTTCACGGTGCCCGCCCTGATGGACTTGACCTCCGTGCCGAAGAGCTCTATGCCCGCCTCGTAGCGCTCGAGGACGAAATAGTCGTGGAACGCCTTGCGGTTTTGCGCTATTTGTTTTATTCCCTGTGCGCGTGCCACGGTCTCGCCTCCCCAAGATCTGCTCATCTTAGAAGAGTATACCACAGCTGTCAAGGGCGTTAAACCCCCGGCGCATTACAGTTTGAAGTCATTTTCCGCCGAGGAAGGGCAGGGCATAGTCCGCCACCTCGACAGCGAGCCCGTCCGAGGGGCGGGCAACGATGAGCGTGCCGCCGCCGGCGGGGAAGAGCTCCAGCTCCATCTTCGGCCAGGGCTCCAGCCCGTCGAGCAGCAGTGCCGCCCGGACCAGACCGGCGGCCTCCTTTGCGCCGGTCACCCGGCTATGTATGTGCAGGGCCACGCAGCCGTTCCCCACCGTCTGAAGCTCCATCAAATCGCCTCCGAAACTATCATGTTCCGGACCGCCCGCGGCGTCAAGTCAAAAATACTGGCATTGAGGCGCAATATATGGTAATATGGTAAGTGTATAACTATGTGATCAACGGAGGCGTTATAATGTCATACGAGAAAACGATAGATAAGACCACGGTCTACGAGGGCGTCATAGTCAACGTCCGGCGCGACAAGGCTGAGCTGGTGAACGGCAGCATAGTCGGCCGTGAGGTCGTGGAGCACCCGGGCGGAGTGACGATAATCCCGGTGGACACGGATGAGACGGTCTGGTGCGTGCGGCAGTTCCGCTATCCCTTCGGTCGGGAGATGCTGGAGGTCCCGGCGGGCAAGCTCGAGAGGGGGGAGGACCACCGCGAGTGCGCGGTGCGCGAGCTCTCGGAGGAGACGGGCCTCTCCGCGGACGAGCTCATCTATCTCGGGCCCTGCTGCACCTCCCCCGGCTTCCCCACGGAGGTGCGGC
>CAUAHS010000061.1 GCA_958428885.1 uncultured Eubacteriales bacterium | reverse complement strand
CCCCCGGCGAGGGTTCCCCCTTGGACCCCCTCCTGCGCTTTTTGGAGCACAGGGGGGGTTCCGCCCGCTGCGGCGGGCGGCCAGGGGCGCCGCCCCTGGACCCTGCCACCTTTGAAAAGGTGGACGAAACTTTCAGACTTATTCCAGCTCGAATGCGCCGGTGTAGAGCTGGTAATACTGGCCCTTCTGCTCGAGCAGCTGTTCGTGGGTGCCGCGCTCGATTATGCGGCCGTGTTCGAGGACGATGATGACGTCCGAGTTCTTGACCGTCGAGAGCCGGTGCGCGATGACGAACACCGTGCGTCCCTGCATCAGCGCGTCCATGCCGCGCTGGACGATGGCCTCCGTGCGCGTGTCGATCGAGCTCGTCGCCTCGTCCAGGATCATCACCGGCGGGTCAGCGACGGCGGCTCTGGCTATCGAGATCAGCTGCCTCTGGCCCTGCGAGAGGTTCGCACCGTCGCCGGTCAGCACCGTCTGATAGCCCTCCGGCAGGCGGGTTATGAAGTCGTCCGCGCCTGCGAGCTTCGCCGCGGCGACGCAGTCCTCGTCCGTCGCGTCCAGGCGGCCGTAGCGGATGTTCTCCATGACCGTGCCCGTGAAGAGGTTTGTGTCCTGCAAAACGATGCCCAGCGCGCGGCGGAGGTCGCTCTTGCGGATCTTCGTGATGTTGATGCCGTCGTAGCGGATCTTGCCGTCCGCGATGTCGTAAAAGCGGTTGAGCAGGTTCGTTATCGTGGTCTTGCCGGCTCCGGTGGCGCCGACAAAGGCCACCTTCTGGCCCGGCTTGGCGTAGAGCGAGATGTCGTGCAGCACGGGCTTGCCCGGCTCGTACTCGAAGTCCACGTCAAAGAGCCGCACGTCGCCGCGCAGAGGGACGTAGGTGACGGTGCCGTCCGCGCGGTGCGGGTGCTTCCAGGCCCAGAGGCCCGTGCGCTCGGCGCACTCGACATACTCGCCGTTTACCTCCTTGGCGTTCACCAGCGTGACATAGCCCTCGTCGCCCTCAGGCTCCTCGTCGAGCAGGGCGAAGATGCGCTTGGTGCCCGCGATGCCCATGACGACGGAGTTCACCTGGTGCGACACCTGGCCGATGTTGCCGGAGAAGGACTTGGTCATGTTCAGGAAGGGCACGACGATGCTGATGCTGAAGGCCAGACCCGAGACGCTCACGTTCGGCACTCCGCCGATGAGGAACAGCCCGCCCGCGACGGCCACGATGACGTAGAGCACGTTGCCGATGTTGTTGAGGATGGGCCCGAGGGTGTTGGCGTATTTGTTGGCCTTCTCGCTCTCGCGGAAGAGCTCTTCGTTGATGCGGTCGAAGTCGGCCTCGCTCTCCTCCTCATGGCAGAAGACCTTGACGACCTTCATGCCGCTCATCATCTCCTCGGCGAAGCCCTCGACCTTGCCGAGCGCTGTCTGCTGCCGGAAGAAGAAGCTCGCGGACTTGCCGCCGATGCGGCCGGTGAGGTAGAGCATGAGCAGCACGCCCGCCAGCACGACCAGAGTCAGCCAGAGACTGTAATAGAGCATGATGCAGAACACCGTGGTGACCATGATGGTGGAGGAGAGCAGCTGGGGGAAGCTCTGGGACACCATCTGGCGAAGGGTGTCTATGTCGTTGGTGTAGTGGCTCATGATGTCGCCGTGGCTGTTCGTGTCTAAATACTTGATGGGCAGGCACTGCATCTTGTCGAACATCTTGCAGCGGAGCTTTTTGAGCGTGCCCTGGGTGATGATGGCCATGAGCTGGTTGAAGATTAGGCCCGCGATGAGGGACACGGCGTAGAAGCAGACCAGCATTATGACAAGGCGGACGACCTCGCCTCTGGCTGTGCTCCAGTCGCCGGACTGCCAGTATTTTTCGATGACCTCGATGATGTTCTGCATGAAGATCGAGGGCAGGGAGCTGACCACGGCGTTGATTACGATGCAGACGATGGTCACAGGCAGCATGACGGGATAGAACTCCCGGATGGTGCGCAGCAGGCGCTTAACGACGGCGCCGGTACCTTTTGTGTTCTTCATTCGTCTGCACCTGCCTTGTTCTGCGAGGTGTAAATCTCGCGGTAGACCTCGTTGGAGGCCATGAGCTCGGCGTGGGAGCCGACGGCCATGATGGAGCCGCCGTCCATGACCACGATGCGGTCCGCGTCCTCGACGGAGGCGGTGCGCTGGGCGATGATGATCTTCGTCGTCTCGGGCATGAACTCCCGCAGTGCGCGGCGGATGCCGGCGTCGGTCTTGGTGTCCACCGCAGAGGTGGAGTCGTCGAATATTAGCACCTTCGGTTTTTTGAGCAGCGCGCGGGCGATGCACAGGCGCTGTTTCTGGCCGCCGGAGACGTTGGTGCCGCCCTGCTCGATGTAGGTGTCGTAGCCGTCGGGAAAGCTGCGGATGAAGTCGTCGGCCTGGGCCAGCTTGCAGACGTGGACCAGCTCCTCGTCCGTGGCGTTCTTGTCGCCCCAGCGGAGGTTCTCCTTGATGGTGCCGGAGAAGAGCTGGTTCTTCTGCAGCACGACGGCGACGTTGGAGCGCAGGGTCTCGATGTCGTACTCGCGGACGTCACGCCCGCCGACCTTGACGGAGCCCTCGGTCACGTCGTAGAGCCGGGAGATGAGGTTCACCAGCGTGCTCTTGGCCGAGCCCGTGCCGCCGATTATGCCTATCGTCTCGCCGGACTTTATGTGCAGGTCGATGTTCGAGAGGGCCATGCGCTCGGCCTTGGCGGAGTAGCGGAAGCTCACGCCGTCGAAGTCCACGGAGCCGTCCGCGACCTCGTATACGGGGTCCGCGGGGTTGGTGAGCGTGCTCTTTTCGCTGAGCACCTCGATGATTCGCTTCGTGCTCTCGCCGGCCATGGTTATCATGACAAAGACCATCGAGAGCATCATCAGACTCATGAGCATCATGAAGCTGTAGGTGATGAGCGCCGAGAGCTGGCCGACGTCGAGGTCGAGGCCCATGGACGTGATTATCGTGTAGGAGCCGAAGGAGAGGACAAAGACCATGACCGAGTAGATGCAAAACTGCATCAGCGGTCCGTTGAGGGCGAGGATGCGCTCGGCACGGGTGAAGTCGGCGCAGACGTCCTCGGCGGCATGGCCGAACTTTTTGGACTCGTAGTCCTCGCGCACAAAGGCCTTGACAACGCGCATGGCCTTGACGTTCTCCTGAATGGACTCGTTGAGCTTGTCGTACTTCCTGAACACGCGCTGGAAGAGCGGCACGGTCTTGAGCGCTACCAGCGCCAGACCCGCACCGAGTATGGGCAGGACTATCAGGAAGATCCAGGCCATCTTTCCGCCCATGATGAAGGCCATGACAAAGGCGAAGACGAGCATGAGCGGGGAGCGTATCGCCGTGCGGATGACCATCATGTACGCGAACTGGACGTTGGTGACGTCCGTGGTCATGCGCGTGACGAGCGAGGAGGTGAGGAAGTGGTCGATGTTCTCGAAGGAGAAGCCCTGCACGGCGCAGAAGATGTCGTGCCGGAGGTTCTTGCCCAGGCCGCAGGAGGCGGTAGAGCAGGTCAGGCCCGCGAGCGAGCCGAAGAGCAGCGACAGCGCCGCCATCAGCACCAGCAGCCCTCCGAAGCGGAGTATCTCGTCCATGTCGCAGCCGGCCTTTATCTCGTTGACCAGCCGGGCGGTGATGAACGGTATGATGCACTCCATGACTACCTCGAGCGACACGAGTATCGGCGTGATGATGGAGGCACGGCGGTACTCCCGGAGGCTGTGGGACAGTAGTTTCAGCATGTATATACCTCTCTTTTTACACAAAAGCGAGCATACCTGCCGCGGTTGTACGCCGCGGCAAGCTATGCTCACTGTCTGCCGTGTTCAGTTGTCAGAAGGGGAGGCCCTTCATGCCGGTGAGCTTGGCCATGCCGCCGGAGGATGCGGAATCCACCTTGCGCAGCGCCTCGTTCACGGCTGCGATTATCAGGTCCTGGAGCATCTCGACGTCCTCGGGGTCGACCGCCTCGGGGTCGATCGTGAGGCTCGTGAGCTCGTGCTTGCCGCTGACGACGGCCTTGACAACGCCGCCGCCGGAGGTGGCCTCGAAGCTGGACGCCTCCAGCTCCTCCTGCATCTTGCGCAGCTCCTCCTGCATCTTCTGGGCCTGCTTCATCATGTTGGCCTGATTCATGCCGCCCATGCCGCCGTAGCCGCCGCGGAAACCGCCTTTAGCCATATTGTTATCCAACCTTTCAGATGAATTTTACCTGTTTGAATCTCTGAAGTTCCTCCAAATCGCGCGAGGCGAGCTTTGCCCCGCCGTTTTCGGAAAAGACCTGCAGCTCGACAGGGCCGCCGCATAGGGCCTCCGCCGTGCTGCGGAAAAGCGCAAGGGTCTCCGTGGTGTTCAGCTGCTTTTCGGCAAAGCCGTTCATGAAGGTGATGCTGAGCCGGCCTCCGGCGAGCTCACCGTTCACCTGCAGCGGGTCGGTCAGCAGCCTGTGCGCTCCGACACGCAGCCGCCCGTCAAGAGCGGCGACGAGCGCGCGCCAGTCCGCCGAGCTGTTCGCCGCGGGCGGCTCCGGGAGGTTGTCCGGGCGGTCCGGCAGCGTCTCCGGCGGTTCCGGCTCAAAATAGCGCCCCACCGGCTCCGGCGTCGGCTCCGCCTCGTCGCGGATGTAGCCGCCGTCCTCCGGCTCGGGGGCAGATACCGCCTCCGGAACGGGTTCCGGCTCAGGCTCGGGCGTGGTCTCAGGCTCCGGAACGGGTTCCGGCTCGGAAATCGGCTCCGGCTCCGGCATGGGAGCGGGCGCCGGCTCGCGGACCGCCTTGGTCTCGGGCGCAGGCTTTGCCTCTGCGCGGGCTTTCGGCGCAGGGGGAGCGGGGACGTCGAGGTCCTCCATCTCCGGCATGGCCGGTGCGCGAGGGGGCGGGGTCCCGGCCTCAAGGCGGGAAATCCGCGCGATGAGCTCCGGTATCCCGGCGCCCATGCCGGGGTCGCAGAGCGATACTAGACATATTTCAACCGCTGTGCGCGGCGAGGGGTTGTCCTTCAGCGAGGCGATGGCCTCCTGAGCGCGCTGCATGTTCCTGAGCAGCTCCTCTCGCGTGAAGGCGCGGGAAAAAGCCGCGAGCGTCTTGGTGTCGTAAGCCCCGGAGAGCAGCGAGCGCCCGCCCTTCGGCGCAAGCGAGAGCAGCAGCACGTCGCGCATGAGCGCGCAGAGGTCGGAGAGGAGGGAGGCCGGGTCCTTGCCGTCGCGCCAGAGCTCGGCAAAGGTGTCGAGCGCCGCGGCGGAGTCGTGCTTCGCAACGGCGGAGAGGATGGAGGCGACCCGCCGGTTCCCGGCGAGACCCGTGGCCTCCAGCACCGTGGCCTCGTCGATGACGGGGGCGCTGGAGCACTGGTCGAGCAGGGAGATGGCGTCACGCATGCCGCCGTCCGCGAGCCGAGCCAGCAGCTCGGAGGCCTCGTGCGTGAGCTTGAAGCCCTCCTGGGAGGCTATATATTCAAGGTGTTTGGAGATGACCTCCACGTCCAGGCGGCGAAAGCTGTACCTCTGGCAGCGCGAGAGGATGGTCGCGGGCACCTTGCGCAGCTCGGTCGTGGCAAGGATGAACATCAGGTGCTCGGGCGGCTCCTCGAGAATTTTCAGCAGGGCGTTGAAGGCCGCGATGCTGAGCATGTGGACCTCGTCGACGATGTAGACCCGCTTTTTGACGCTGGCGGGGGAAAAGATGGCCTCGTCGCGGAGAGCGCGGATGTTGTCCACGCCGTTGTTGGAGGCGGCGTCTATCTCCACGACGTCGAGTACCGTGCCGTCGTCGATGCCTCGGCAGGCGGCGCACTGACAGCAGGGGTTGCCGTTTACGGGGTGCTCGCAGTTTACGGCCTTGGCGAGTATCTTGGCGCAGCTGGTCTTGCCGGTTCCGCGGGTGCCTATAAAGAGGTAGGCATGCGAAAGCCGGCCGGAGGCCACCTGGGCCTTCAGCGTCTCTGTGACCTGCTCCTGACCGCAGACCTCGTCAAAGGTGCGGGAGCGGTATTTGCGATATAAAGCCTGATAGATAGAGCCCCACACCCTTCAAAAAATCAATGTGCGGCGCTTTGCAAGACTGCACACCCTTGATCGAACACACGACACGCCCGTTACCCGAGCAGCCAGCTCAGCCCCGGCGGGCCCACGGCACACGGACTGACCCGCTTAATGCTGCTCGGTTCCCCGCCTGACATGGTTCACGGGGGTCCGTTGCGCGGGACCGGGGCTTCAACGCCGCTTACCTGGGGCAGACGGCACATCGTATATCCTCTCGTGGGAATCCATCCCTGCTATAGCGGATTGCAGGTTACAGGGCACCGCTGGCTCCCCGACTGGTGCAGCCTTGCAAAGGGCCGCAGAGGTATTCTACTACAAAAACTTATTTTAATCAATATTGATTTTAACTCTTTACAAATTCGCAAAATGTGCTATAATGTTCAAGCGCTTGGGCCTGTAGCTCAGCTGGGAGAGCAGGCGGGCCAGTTCCAGCGAATTTGCGCAGCTCACGCGGCTGCCATCGCGTTTGCATAAAGAAATTCCAAAATATGGGCCTGTAGCTCAGCTGGGAGAGCAGGCGGGCCAGTTCCAGCAACTTTAAGCAGCTCACGCGGCTGCCATCGCATTCGCATAACAGAATACCAATTAATGGGCCCATAGCTCAGCTGGGAGAGCGTTCGGTTCGCATCCGAGAGGTCGAGGGTTCGAGTCCCTTTGGGTCCACCAAATGGCGAGAAAGTCTTTAAAATGATGACTTTCTCGCCTTTTTTGTTAGGCCCTGTATCTCACGCGCCTGCATTTTCCCGAAGAGAGCAATATGGTAGTGACTGGGTGTTAAATTCGTCGAAGCTGAACTTGAAATTAATCTCCATCTTGTAGTCCCTGCCGACATACACGGAGTCGATGAGCTGGGAGAGTATCATCTTCCGTGCCTCGAAGCTGCTCTTGGAATAGAGGTCGGCCCAGCTCAGGAGCTTGTCGTACTCGTCGCGTATACTCTGGACAGAGGCAAGGAGGTCGTCGAGCGACGCCTGCGCTTCCTCCTCACGGGCCTGCGCAGCTCTGAGCCTGTCTGCGGCTTCGGACATGAGCGAGTTGAGCAGCTGGGCGTTGATCGGGCTTTCACCGCGGATGACCTTGATGGTCTCGGCGCGGTAATCGTCCAGCTCCTTGACAATGCCGTCTATCTCGCCCTCCGCCTGCTCCAACCGTATACGGGCCAGCTCGATCTCACGCTCACGCTGTCTGCCTATGACCTCAGCCTCCGGAGCGGCGGCAATCTCCGCGAGCTTCATGCGCACGACCTGTTCGACCATGGAGTCCACTTTGGGTACAGAGTAGCCGGACTGACCGTCGCATTCGCCGGGGTGCCGGACGTTGTAGTGGCACTGGTATCGGATGTACTTGGCCTTGGGGATATTCTTGTTCAGCTTGCGCCCGCTGGTCGTGAGCGTCAGTCTGTTGCCGCAGTGCGCACAGAAGATGTTGCCGACGAGCAGTGAGCTGCCCTTGCAGTTGCGCGGCACGGAACTGCGAGGCATGGTGCGCTCGCGCATTATCTGCTGGGCGCGGTCAAAGGTGGCGTCGTCGATGATGCGCAGCTCTTCCAGATACGCTGACCGGCTGTCGCCGTTCTTGATGATACCGGTATACATCACATTCTTGATGATGCGGTTGAGCGTGGTGTTGGGGAAGCCTTTCCCGTCGCGGCTGTGTATGCCGGACTCATGGAGGTATTTGCAGAGCCTCTGCGCTCCGTAGCCCTCATCCACATACTTGCGGAATATGAGCCGCACTATCTCGGCCTCATCCTCGTCGATGGCCAGGTCGCAGACCTCGCGGTTCCGCTTGTTCACGCGCCCGCGCTTTTCAAGGTGATAGCCGAAAGGCACGGTGCCGCCGGTGTAGAGACCCGCTTCCGTCATCTGACCGAGGCGGGTCTTGACACGGATGGAGGTCTTGATGCTCTCGCCGGAGGCCTGCCAGTAGCGGATGTAGTTCATCAGTTTGTCAACGTGATTGTCGAATCTCTGCTGACCCTCGGTGGCGCTCCAGACCTCGATGCCGTTTCGGACAAACCACTCCACAACGAAGGGAGTCTCGTCGTCGCGGCGTCCGAGGCGGTCAAACATGAAAACGAGCAGGATGTCGAATTTCCCATCCACGGCGTCGCGCTGTATCTCCTGAATGGCGTCTCGGTCACGGGCCGAGACCTTGAATCCGGAGACGCCCTTTTCGGAGAGCTCGCGCACGATGCTCCAGCCCTGTGCCGCCGCAAATTCGCGGCAGCGCTGCTTCTGCATGGGTATGTCGTCCTTTTCGACCTGGCCGAGAGTGGAGACGCGGTAGAGGCAATAGACGCGCTTGACGGAAAAATAAGTATCGTAGTTGTTCATCATACACACCTCATTTTGATGTGTCTGATCTTTGCTGCCTGTCCGCGATATGTGATTATCAAGGTGCTCTGCCTGCATTATCTCACACCCTGTCCTCTACGGCAATGTTGTCGCGCTTGTACGAATTGAGCAGGATGCCCCTGATATTTGCGATGACGGCGTCCTTATCAGGACAGTCTTTGTATTTTACTCGTACTATGCAGCCATCAAGTATGCAAATCTGCTCGCCGGCAGTATTAATGGGAGCAGAAAGCGAATTTGTATTTCTCATATTTTTCGCTCCTTCTTATAATTTCTTGCCCGCCGTATTTGCCACGCCCCCCGGCGGTATGGGGATACAGCGAGCCGCCTCTGGCGAGGCCGTCATAGCTCCACAGTGCCGATTTCCGTACACCGCAGGGCTGCCCCCAAGTCCTC
>CAUAHS010000060.1 GCA_958428885.1 uncultured Eubacteriales bacterium | reverse complement strand
CCTTCACCTGGGCCAGCGGCATAAAGAGCCCCATCTATTGCGACAACCGCCTCATTCTCACAGCGCCCGACGTGCGCAATGAGGTAGAGGCCGCCATCGCCGAGACGGTGAAGCGCGAATTCCCCGAGGCCGAAGTGCTCATGGGTACGGCCACGGCGGGCATCGCCCACGCTGCCATAGCGGCGCACCTCATGGGCCTGCCCATGGGCTACGTCCGCTCCGGTGCAAAGGACCACGGCAGGCAGAACCGCATCGAGGGCAAGCTCACCGAGGGCGAAAAGGTCGTAGTCATCGAGGACCTCATCTCCACCGGCGGCAGCCTCATCGAGACGGTCGAGGCCCTGCGTGAGGCCGGGGCCGACGTGCTCGGCGCCGTGTCCATCTTCACCTACGGCATGGAGAAGGGCAGGCAGCGCCTCGCCGAGGCGAAGGTCCGCACCGTGAGCCTCACGGATTTTGATGAGATAGTTGCCGTCGCCGAGGCCGAGGGCTACATCCCCGCGCACACCGTGCCGGGACTCATGGCGTTCCGGGCCAACCCCTCGGACGAGAGCTGGATGGGAGGCAGAAAATGAGACACCTTATAGACATACTCGACCTCAGCACCGAGGAGATAACCGGGCTGCTCGACCAGGCGGACGAGATAATCGCCCACCCCGAGGACTACCGCGAGAGGTGCAAGTATAAAAAGCTCGCAACGCTGTTCTTCGAGCCCTCCACGAGGACTAGGCTCAGCTTCGAAGCCGCGATGCTCGAGCTCGGCGGCAGCGTGCTCGGCTTCTCCGAGGCATCCAGCTCCTCCGCCGCAAAGGGCGAGAGCGTGGCGGACACCATCCGAGTCGTAGGCTGCTACGCCGACATCATCGCCATGCGCCATCCCAAGGAGGGCGCCCCCATGGTGGCGGCAATGCACTCGACGGTGCCCATCATCAACGCCGGCGACGGCGGCCACAACCACCCGACCCAGACGCTCACCGACCTGCTGACCATCCGCCGTGAGAAGGGCAGGCTCGACAACTTCACCATCGGCCTGTGCGGCGACCTCAAGTTCGGCCGCACGGTCCACTCGCTCATCGAGGCGCTCTCGAGGAGCACCGGCATCAAGTTCGTGCTCATCTCCCCCGAGGAGCTCAAACTGCCGAGCTACATCAAGAAGGACGTGCTCCAGGCCAAAGGTCTCGAGTACGCCCAGGAGACCGACCTCGCCGCCGTCATGCCCGAGCTCGACATTCTCTACATGACCCGCGTGCAGCGCGAGCGCTTCTTCAACGAGGAGGACTACCTCCGCCTGAAGGACAGCTACATCCTCACCCCGGACAAGCTCGCCGGTGCGAAGAAGGACCTCTGCATTCTACACCCGCTGCCGAGGGTGAACGAGATCTCCACTGCGATAGACGACGATCCCCGGGCCTGCTATTTCCGCCAGGCGCTCTGCGGCAAGTACGTCCGCATGGCGCTCATTCTGAAGCTGCTGGAGGCGTGACATGAATATAGATTCCATCAAGAACGGCATAGTTATCGACCACATCCACGCCGGCGGCGCGATGGAGCTCTACCGGCTGCTGAACCTCGACAAGCTCGACTGCACCGTGGCCATCATCAAGAACGCGCCGAGCGGGCTGATGGGCCGCAAGGATATCATCAAGATCGACTCCATGACGGACATCGACCTCACGGTCATAGGCTACGTCGACCCCGGCGCGACGATAAACGTCATCAAGGACGGCCGCCTCTTTGAAAAGCGCAAGCTCACCATGCCGGAGAAGATAGTGAACGTCCTGCGCTGCAAGAACCCCCGCTGCATCACCAGCGTGGAGCCCGACCTGCCCCAGATCTTCCGCCTCACCAGCCCCGAGACCCACACCTACCGCTGCATCTACTGCGAAACCAAAGCCGAGGCCAACAACTGAAAACTTCCCGAAACGGACGCCCGCTCGATGCAGGGCGTCCTTTTTTGTCCTCTCCCCGGGCCGGATATGCTATAATTTTCAAAAAGGGTGTAACCTCAGCGCCGCGGATGCCGCTTATACTTATGAGTGGGAGGTGGGTGAGAACATGGACGACAGCAAGATAGTGGAGCTGTACCTGGCCCGGGACGAGGCCGCAGTCGGGCACACCGCCGAAAAGTTCGGGCCACGCCTGCGCGCTCTCGCTTACCGGATAGTGCAAGACCGCCTGACGGCCGAGGAGTGCGAAAATGACACCTATCTCGGGGCGTGGAATTCTATACCTCCGCACGAGCCGAGGGGCTATCTCTACGCCTTTCTGGCCCGGATAGCCCGGCACGTCTCCATCGACCGCTGCCGCGAGCGCAGCCGGCTCAAGCGCACCGCGCTAATCTGCGAGCTGGGCTCGGAGCTGGAGCAGTGCATCCCCGCGCCTGACGACGTGGAGTGCCGGCTGGACGACATCGCGCTGTGCGAGGCGGTCAACGGCTTTCTCTCGGAGCTCAGCGAGGAAAAGCGGAACATGTTCCTGCGCAGATACTGGTATCTGGACTCCGTCGCCGAAATCGCAAAGCGCTTTTCCGTCTCCGAGAGCAGCGTCAAGACCACGCTCTTCCGCTGCCGGAACCGGTTTCGTGCTTATCTTGAGAGGGAGGGTTATGCTCTGTGAGAGGACTGGAGCTGCTGTATAAGATAGGGCTGGCCTCGCCCGAATACATAGAGGCCGCCGACGCCAGGCCAGCGCGCGGAAAGCGGGTCCGGACGGTGTGGGCCGCAGCTGCCGCCTGCCTTGCGGCGGCGGCGCTCGCGCTGGCGCTGCTGCTCCCGCGTGCCGAGCCGGAGCTGCCCATGCTCACTGTGGGGGATGCCTCGTCGGGCGGCATGGGCTTTGAGGGCTATATGGCCTATGACGTATCGGAGCTCGTGAATGCGAACCCCTGGAGCGAGGAGTTGAGCTTGACCAGGCTGCCGGTGTTCCGCAACGCGGTCACATATGGAGAAAACAATGAGTTCACCGAGGAGGCCGACCTTGACGCGATGCTCTCGCTGCTTTACGACGTCGCCGGGCGGCTGGGGCTGGATGCGGACCGTCTGGACATCTCCGCCTTCCCTCAGAACGGCCCGGAGCAGCCGCTCTCCGAGGCAGGGCCGGACCTGTACTCTATCGATGCAAGCGCTGAGGGCGTGGATATAAACGTTGACAGGTATCTGACCGCCTCGATACGATTCGACCCCTCGCTGCCGCTGCCGGAGGGCTATAACTTCAACCACCACTCGCCCTACGACGATATCGCAGCCGCGGCGGAGTATCTGCTGGCGGAATACTCCGGCATCCTCAATATGGATGACCCGCAGCTGAACATCTACGGCGGCGACTACAGCATCTATAGCGAACAGTACTATCACATAGCCTTCTACGACGCGGGCGGTGACATCGTGGAGCGCATCCTCAACTACAATCTCAACTTCGTACACTTCTGCTGCAACAGCGCCGGGGAGCTGTTTATCATACGCATATACGGCCCGGACCTCTCCGGCAAGGTCGGCAACTACCCCATCATCACGGCCGAAGAGGCAGAGGAGCTGCTGCTGGCCGGAAACTACATCACAAACTGCGGCTATGAAATGCCCGGCGGGGAGTGTGTGGCGGATGTCGAGCTCGTCTACCGCTCGTCCGCATACGACGAGTACATCATGCCCTATTACCACTTCTATGTCGAGCTGCCCCAACTCGAACGCGAGGACGCGCTCAAGACCTACGCGGCCTACTACGTGCCCGCCGTGGCCGGGGAGTACATCTCCGACATGCCTGTATGGGACGGCAGCTTCAACTGAAAACATCACAGAGCCCCGGCCATTTTCGGCCGGGGCCTTATTTTTTACAACTGCGATGCAACTTTGATGCAGATCGGATACAAACGTGGTATACGCTGGAGAAAAAACAGGAAGGAGCGACAAAAATGAGGAAAACCATCCGCATTTTCGCGCTGGGCCTGGCCCTTCTCCTGCTGACCGCCTGCGGGGCGCAGCCGCCGTCGGTTAGCGGACTGCCCGGGCCCGGGACGGAGGGGGTCTCCGCCTCCGCCGCGCCCGAGACGCGCTATGTCTACGAGGAGGTCGAGCTGCCTGAGAACGTATTCATAAGCTCCGTCGTGGAACTAGCCGACGGCAGTATGCGCTTTATAAGCTTAAACTCCGACGTCCGGGAGAATGAGGACGGCAGCATCGCCTTCGTGAGCGAATGCAGTCTCTGGTCGCTCTCGGTCTCCGGCGAGGCCGAGCAGCTCGCCGTTCTGAGCGACGGCACGAACGAGGAGAGGTTATCCGGCTTCGTACTCGCTCCGGACGGGAGCTTTTTCTGCACGATGACCGTGCCCGGCGCTGCGGAGGACGTGCTGCTGCGCTTCGGCCCGGACGGCTCGGAGACCGGCCGCTGGCCCATGTCCAGCCTTATACATGCGGGGGAATACCGCGGTCTCATGGCCGTTGACAGCGCCGGGCGGCTCTGCGTCTGCACCAGTGCTCCGGAGCAGGACCCGCGTCTGCGCATTTTTGACTGTTCCGGTGCAGAGCCCGTCAGCATCTGCGATATCCCGCTCGAGGGCTTGCCCGCCTACGGCGTCAGCATCGTGCCGCTCTCCGACGCGCTGGTCCTGTACTGGACAGACGACCAGGGCGGCTCCTTCATCGCGCGCGTGGACGTCGGGAGCGGCGCATTGGGCGAGAGCGTGAGCCTGACGGCGGACGACGGCTACGGCCTGCTCTCCGTCCCCGGAGGGCGGCTGCTCGCCTGCGGCAGTTTCTCGCTCTGGGAGCTCGATCCGGATACAGGTGCGGGCGAAAAGTTTGCTGACTACATCGACTACGGCAGCTCCAATCCTCCAGAGCTGATGCTCTCCGACGGACGCCTGCTCGTCACCGACGGCGGCCGGAACTTTGGGCTGGTCACGAAGGTAGAGAGCACGGAACCCCTCACGGTCATCACCCTCGCGCTCACCGGCATGGGCCAGGACCTGAACGCCATATATCTCTACGACCTCGCCGCCGACTTCAACCGCAAGAACTCCGACGTGCGTGTGGAGCTGGTCGACTACACGGTCTACAACACGGCGGAGGACAGTCTTGCGGGTACCGTGCGCCTTGCAGCGGACATGTTCGACGGCAAGTGCCCGGACATTGTCATGCTCGAAGGCATCAGCGTCGCCTCCTGGGCCAAGCGCGGCATGCTGCTGGAGCTCAACGCCTTCATAGACGGCACCGACGGCGTGGACCGCTCCACGCTCTTCGACAACTGGCTGCGGGCTTCGGAGCTCGGCGGCAAGCTCTACTCCATCCCCATGAGCTGGAAAGTCTGGGCCGCAGCGGCTGCGGCGGCCTACGCCGGCGGGTACGAGGGCATCAGCTATGCCGACGTGGAGGAGATCATGGCCGAGAACCCGGCGATAGAGTACGCCGTGGGCCTCAACACCTCGCAGCAGGCCTATCTCGAGGCTGCGCTCGGCTTCAACGCCACAGCGCTCATGGACTGGGGTACCGGGAAGTGTGACTTCACCTCCGGGCTCTTTGAGGACATACTCGCCCAGGCGGCGAAGCAGCCTGCCGAGGCCGTGACGGGCGAGAGCACGCCCTACGGCTACGAGTGGGACTACAACGAGCAGCAGATGCTCGCCTCCGGCCGCCAGCTGCTCTATACTGCACAGGTCGGTCTGTATTACATGCGTTCCTTCACGGACGCCCTGGGCGAGGACTTCGTCTTCTGCGGCTTTCCCGGCACGGGCGAAGGGCGCGGCATTGCGGTGGAGCCCATTCTTCCGCTCGGCATCAGCGCGGCAACGGAACACCCGGACGAGTGCTGGAGCTTTTTGAAGACCGTGCTCACGAAGGACACCAAGACCATGGACGGCTACAGCCCCCTGCGCTCCGTCGCGGACCGGGAGATCGAGACCTACCTTGAAAACCTCGCCGGCTGGCGGGAGAACGGCTACGACCTCACGGCGGACATGGAGCTCGTGACCGCCAAGGGCCTGGCCGCCTTTGAGGCGGCGGACGTGCTCTACGGCATGGATGCCGAGGCGATGGGGATCATATCCGACGCCGCAACGCCGTACTTTGCGGGCGAAAAATCCGCCGCCGACGTCGCCGCCGAGGTCCAGAGCCGCGTCTCCACCTACATGGCGGAACAGGGCTGAGCCGTGGATCGGAGCACGTATATGAGGAAAATAATCACATTTTTGCTTGCGGCGGCGCTGCTGCTCTCAGGCTGCGGTGCGGCTCAGCCTCCGGAGCCCCTGCCAGGGCCAGTGGAGGCGGAGCACGAGTATTATTACAGCCTGCGAGCGTCGGAACTGCCCGACGGTCTCTCGGTGAGCGCCGCAGCGGTGCATGACGGCTCGGTGTACATAGCCGCATCCAGGACCGAGGTCGTCTCTGAGGACGGAGCGGACAGGATGGTGTTTTCGGCGGAGCTGCTCCGGCTCGATACGGGGACCGGCAGCATAAATACCCTCTCCGATCTGCAAACCGGCGGCAGCACAGACGTGCTGGTGCAGGACATGGCGGTCTCCGGAGACATATGGCTGCTGCTCTCGCGTCGTGGGGAGGCCGAGTCGCTTCTGCAGCGCCTGTCGCCCGACGGGGCTGTCCTCGGCGAGTGGCCCCAGGAGCATTTTACAGACGCCGGGCTGCATATCAGCGGCCTTGCGGCACTGCCGGGCAGTCTCTGCATTCTCTGTGATGGCGCGGACGGCTCGCAGCTGCGTGTCTTTGACGTCTCCGGCGCTGAGCCCGTGTTCTCCGGTTCAGCTGCTGTGCCGTCCGGCTGTTTGGTCGAGGCGGCCGGTGACGGGCTTCTGCTGGGCAGGCAGGGCGAAACCGGATACGTTCTCCTCCCCTTTGACGTAGAGCGGCTCGAACCCGGCGAGGAGGTGCAGACCGGCGTCGCCGTGGACCGTCACCTCGTCTCGCCCGATGGCAGCATATATCTCGAGACCTCCAGTACGCTCATGGAGTACGACGGCGGGTCAGTTTCGCCGCTTTTGAGCTATGTCTCCTGCGGAGTTACCTCCGTGCCGCTCTGCGCCGCGGGCAACGGTACGTTTTTCACCGCCGAGCCCTGCGGACTGCTTGAGCGGGCGGAAAACACCGGCGATGTGAGCCGGATAACCCTTGCCGTTACCAGGCAGGACGATGCGATGTCCGCATACCTCATGGAGCTGGCAGCACGGTTCAACAGTGAGGGCCGGGGTTTCAGGATAGAGCTTCTGGACTACACCGTCTACAACGTCGGCGGTGACGACCTGGCCGGCACGGTGCGGCTGGCTGCGGATATGCTTGAGGGCAGGTTCCCCGACCTGCTCATGCTGAGCGGCCTGCCCGTCCAGGCCTGGGCGAAGCGCGGGCTCTTGCTCGACATCAACCCCTTTATCGACGCGGATTTTGACCGCTCTGAGCTCTATGACAACTGGCTGCACGCAGCAGAGCTGGACGGCGGGCTCTACTGGCTGCCGGTGGGCTGGAGCGTCTGGGCTGCCGGCGCATCCCATGCCCACGCCGACGGATACGAGAGCCTGAGCTTTGCCGATGTGGACGCGATCATGGCCGCCGATCCCCGGCTCGAATACGCCTTCAGCCAGGGAATATCTCGTCAGGCCTTTCTGGAAACTGCGCTCTCTTTCAACGCCGCCGCGCTCATGGACTGGGACACCGGGACCTGCGACTTCACCTCCGGGCTCTTTGAGGACATACTCAGGTACGCAGCCATGCAGCCGGAGGAGGCGGTCTCCGGAGACAACGACGGCTTCGGCTTCGAGTGGGACTATGACGAGGCGGCGATGCTCGCCTCGGGACGACAGCTCTTATATGTCGGAGGCGCCGAGCCCGGTTTCATGCAGCTGTTTTCGGAGCGCCTCGGCGAGGACTTCACGCTCTGCGGCTTTCCCGGCGAGGGCCGGGGTCTGGCCGTGGAGCCGCTCTGCCCCGTAGGCGTCAGCGCGGCGACGGAGCACCCGGACGAGTGCCGGGAGTTTCTCAAGACGCTGCTCACGGACAGCGGCATCTTCCGCCGCGACGCAGATGGGCTGTCGGTGTCGGAGCAAAAGGGCCTGGCCGCCTTTGAGGCGGCGGACGTGCTCTACGGCATGGATGCCGAGGCGATGGGGATCATAGTGGACGCCGCAGCGCCGTACTTTGCGGGCGAAAAAACCGCCGACGACGCCGCTGCCGAGGTCCAGAGCCGCGTCTCCACCTATATGGCGGAGCAGGGCTGAAAGAGAGGCGCCCCGCGCTGTGCGGGGCGCCTTTGCGCTATTCGGATTTGGGAGGTGAGTATTCTAGTATGTCGCCGGGCTGGCAGTCCAGCGCCTCACATATGGCCTCGAGGGTCGAAAAGCGTATGGCGCTGACCTTGCCGGTCTTGATCTTAGAGAGGTTCACATTCGCAATCCCCACGCGCTCGGCAAGCTCGTTGAGGGACATCTTCCGGTCCGCCATCACGCGGTCAAGTCTGAGTATTATCGGCACTTATATCACCTTCAAAGGGTCTCATCTGAGAGCTGCTGGAGCTCCGAGCCGTAGGCGAACACCTGGGACAGGAAGCTCAGAAATATGGAGACTAAAATCAGTATCAGCGCCGCCGACACCGCCGAAAACAGCGCCACGGACAATGAACATCCTTCCTGGACGGCAGAGGCCGCAGTAAATATCATCTTGGGCACCGCACTCACACCGATAAGCAGCGCCCCCCGTCTGAGCAGCACCGCGTTCTCCGCGTTGAACGGGTTTTCATCCGACGTCAGCGTCTTCGTTATCTTTATTCCGTATGCAAACACGCATATCAGGCAGAGCGAATACGCCAGCATCACAAACCTGTTGAAC
>CAUAHS010000059.1 GCA_958428885.1 uncultured Eubacteriales bacterium | reverse complement strand
CCGCAAGCGCAGCGCCAAAGAGCGCGAGAGCATATACACCGACGTCCGGGCCGACACCGTGACGAAGTTCCTGCCCGTCTACGACAACCTCGCAAGGGCTCTGGAACAGGCCACCAGCGACGAGGCCTACCGCAAGGGCGTGGAGATGATAATGAGCCAGCTCAAGGACATCCTCTCCCGCATGGGCGTCACCGAGATCGAGTCCATCGGTCAGAAGTTCGACCCCTCCCTCCACAACGCCGTCATGCACGAGCACGACGAGACGAAGGGCGAGGGCGAGATCGTCCAGGAGCTCCAGAAGGGCTTCAAAATGGGCGACAAGGTCATACGGTTCGCGATGGTCAAAGTCGTCAACTGAATTTGTTTACTAAAATCTTTTCAAATACAACTGGAGGAAGAAAATCATGAGTAAGATTATCGGTATAGATTTGGGCACCACCAATAGCTGCGTGGCCGTCATGGAGGGCGGCGAGGCAGTCGTCATCCCGAACGCCGAAGGCGCCAGGACCACCCCGTCCGTCGTTGCCTTCTCCAAGACCGGCGAGCGTATGGTCGGCCAGGTCGCAAAGCGTCAGGCCATCACCAACCCCGACAGGACCATAAGCTCCATCAAGCGTGAGATGGGCTCCAACTACAAGGTCAACATCGACGGCAAGAGCTACACTCCTCAGGAGATCAGCGCCATGGTGCTGCAGAAGCTGAAGACCGACGCCGAGGCCTACCTGGGCGAGAAGGTCACCGAGGCCGTCATCACCGTCCCCGCGTACTTCACCGACAGCCAGCGTCAGGCGACCAAGGACGCCGGCAAGATCGCCGGCCTCGAGGTCAAGCGTATAATCAACGAGCCCACGGCGGCTGCTCTGGCCTACGGCCTCGACAAGGAGACCGACCAGAAGATCATGGTCTACGACCTCGGCGGCGGCACCTTCGATGTCTCCGTCCTCGAGATCGGCGACGGCGTCATCGAGGTCCTTGCGACCGCCGGCAACAACCGCCTCGGCGGTGACGACTTCGACGAGTGCGTCACCAAGTACCTGGTCGACGAGTTCAAACGCGATCAGGGCATAGACCTCTCCACCGACCGCGTCGCCATGCAGCGTCTGCGTGAGGCCGCCGAGAAGGCAAAGTGCGACCTCTCCGGCGTGACAAGCACCAACATCAATCTGCCTTACATCACGGCTGACGCCAACGGCCCGAAGCACCTCGACGTCACCCTCACCAGGGCCAAGTTCAACGAGCTGACCCATCACCTGGTCGAAAAGACCATGGGCCCTGTGCGCCAGGCTCTGTCCGACGCCGGCCTGAAGGCCACCGACCTCTCCAAGGTGCTGCTCGTCGGCGGCTCCACCCGTATCCCGGCTGTGCAGGACGCCGTCAAGAACCTCACCGGCAAGGACGGCTTCAAGGGCATCAACCCCGATGAGTGCGTGGCCATAGGCGCTGCCATCCAGGGCGGCGTGCTCGGCGGCGACGTGGAGGGCATCCTCCTGCTCGACGTCACGCCTCTGTCCCTCGGCATCGAGACCCTCGGCGGCGTGTTCACCAAGCTGATCGACCGCAACACCACCATTCCGACCAAGAAGAGCCAGATCTTCTCCACCGCCGCGGACAACCAGACCTCCGTTGAGGTCAACGTCCTGCAGGGCGAGCGTGAGATGGCGGCCTACAACAAGAGCCTCGGCCGCTTCAACCTCGACGGCATTGCCCCGGCCCGCCGCGGCGTGCCTCAGATCGAGGTCACCTTCGACATCGACGCCAACGGCATCGTCAACGTCAGCGCCAAGGACCTCGGCACCGGCAAGGAGCAGCACATCACCATCACCGCCTCCACGAACCTCTCCAAGGAGGACATCGACAAGGCAGTGCGTGAGGCTGAGCAGTACGCCGCCGAGGACGCCAAACGCAAGGAAGAGGTCGACACCCGCAACGCCGGCGACCAGATGGTCTATCAGACCGAGAAGACCCTGCAGGAGATGGGCGACAAGCTCGACGCCTCCGACAAGGCTGAGGTCGAGGCCAAGCTCGAGAGCCTGAAGAAGGCCCTCCAGGGCAGCGACACTGCGGCCATCAAGTCCGCCACCGACGAGCTGACTCAGGCCTTCTACAAGGTCAGCGAGAAGCTCTATCAGCAGACCGGCGCCCAGGCCGGCGGCCCTGACATGGGCGGCCAGCAGCCCGGCGGCAACAACGGCGGCAGCGACGGCGGCCAGCAGTACTACGACGCCGACTACGAAGTGGTCGACGACGACAAGAAGTGATATCACTCAAGACCCTCTCTTATAAAAAGACCCCCGCGCTGAATGCGGGCGCACGAAAGTGCGCCCGCAAAAGCGCGTAATGTGAGGTGAAAAGCAGATGGCGGAACAGAAAAGGGACTATTACGAGGTGCTTGGCCTGAAGAAAGGCGCCTCGGAGGAAGAGATTAAAAAGGCATACAGGAAGCTGGCGAAGCAGTACCACCCGGATCTCCACCCCGGCGACAAGGAAGCCGAGGCGAAGTTCAAGGAGGTAAACGAGGCCGCTCAGGTTCTGGGCGACCCGGAGAAGCGCGCTAAGTATGACCAGTACGGTCACGCGGCATTTGATCCTTCCCAGGGCTTCGGCGGTTTTGACGGGGCCTCTGGCTTTGGAGGATTCGGCGGCTTCGGCGGCTTTGGAGATATATTCGGCGACCTTGGCGACATCTTTGGTTTCGGCGGCGGCTCGTCTCAGCGCAGCGGCCCGAAACGCGGCGAGAGCCTGCGCGCCTCGGTCACCATCAGCTTTGAGGAAGCGGCCTTTGGCTGCAAGAAGGAGATCAACATCTCCAAGGTGGAGCAGTGCCCGGACTGCCACGGCACAGGCTGTGCACCCGGCACGACTCCCGAGGTCTGCCCGGACTGCCACGGCACAGGCAGCGTCCGCACGACGCAGCGCACCCCCTTCGGCATGGTGCAGTCCCAGGGTCCCTGCCCGAAGTGCGGCGGCACCGGCAAGATAATCCACCAGCCCTGCCCGACCTGCAAGGGCAAGGCCAACGTGCGCCGCAACCGCAAGCTCAGCGTGAACATACCCGCCGGCATAGACGACGGCCAAACCATATCCATGAAGGGCCAGGGCAACGCCGGCCGTGACGGCGGACCTGCCGGTGACCTGCTGGTCACAGTCTCCGTGCGCAGGCACGAGACTTTCGAGCGCGACGGCACCTCCGTCCTCTCGAGCGCGGACGTGAGCTTTGCCCAGGCTGCGCTCGGTGCCGACATCGAGGTCCCGACGCTCGACGGCAAGGTCAAGCTCACCATTCCCGAGGGCACCCAGCCCGGGACGGTGTTCCGGCTCCGTGGCAAGGGCATACCCTTCCTGCGCGGCTCTGGACGCGGCGACCACTATGTCACCGTGAACGTGGTCGTGCCCAGGAACATGACCTCCGCCCAGAAGGACGCGCTGCGTGAGTACGCAAAGGCCATGGACGGCCGCATCCCGGAGAGCGGCACCATCTTCGGCCGCAAAAAGAAGTAAACGCGACCCAAAAGTGTAAAAGTTTTTTGCCCCGCTTTTTTACAAAAAAGCGGGCGCCGACCAGGGGCCGTGCCCCTGGTCGCGCTCCGAAGAGCGCGAAACCCCCTTGTGCCCATAAAGCGCAGGAGGGGGTCAAAGGGGGAACCCTCGCCGGGGGTTCCCCCTTTTATTATTGCACACCGCTCCGCCGCGTGCTAAAATGGCGGTTATGGATAAGTTATTGCCAAAACTCAAGAGGATCGCCGCGGTGCATGACATCTCCGGCTTCGGAAAGTGCTCGCTCACCGTGGCTCTGCCGGTCGTGTCCGCCACGGGGGTGGAGTGCGCCTGTATGCCGACGGCGCTCTTTTCCACGCACACGGGCGAGTTCACGGGCTGGACCTTCCGCGACCTAACGGACCAGATGCTGCCCATGGCCCGACACTGGCACAGCATCGGAGTTCCCTTTGACGGCATCTATTCCGGCTACCTTGCCTCCCCTGCCCAGGTGGGGCTGCTAGGGCAGGTGATAGACGAGCTCGCAGGACCGGGGACGCTCATCGTCTGCGACCCCGCCATGGCCGACAACGGCCGCTATTACGCCGGGCTCGGCGACGAGCTGAGGAACGCCTTCCGCGCCCTGTTCGCCCGCGCTCACGTCGTGACCCCGAATATAACAGAGGCGGCGCTCCTCACGGGTGAGGAGTACCGACCCGCTCCGCACGATGCGGAGTATATAGACAAGCTGTTTCGCGGTCTGGAGGGTCTCGGACCCCGTGTCGCCGCAATAACCGGCGTGCACCCGTCGGCAAACGAGATCGGCACCGTCGTGCGCGATTTCACGACGGGTGAGAGCTTTTCCGCCATGGCTCCGGCGCTCGAGGGCGTGTTCTACGGCACGGGCGACATCTTCGCCTCCGCCTTCGCCGCGCTGCTGGTGCGCGGGGCGGGCGCAGGTCAGGCGCTGGAGGCCGCAAGCGCTCTGGTGCGCGGGAGCATAGAGCGCAGCTTCCTGCGCGATACGCCCCGACCCTGGGGCGTGGATTTCGAGGGCGTGCTGCCCGACTACATCCGCCGCGTCGAGGCCATCTTCAGTCCTTCGACTTGAGCGCGAGCCCATAGAGCTCATTTTTTGAATACCCCGTGTCAGCCGCAGCGAGCTTTGCCGCTTCCTTCAGGGATCGGCCCTCGCTGCGGTAAAACTTTACCCTCTCGAGCGCCGCCTCCGCCGTCGGCAGCTCCTCCGTCTGCTCCGGAGCGCCCTCGACGACGAGGACGAACTCTCCCCTCGGCGGCTCGTCCGCATAGAGCGTGACCGCCTCCGCCAGAGTCGTGCGCACTACCTCCTCGTGCAGCTTGGTGAGCTCCCGGCACAGGGAAATGCGCCGCTCTCCGCCGAAGGCTGCGGCGAGGTCCGCGAGCGTCTTTTGCAGCTTGTGCGGCGCCTCGTAGAAGACCATCGTGCGCCCTTCGCCCCGGAGCGACTCGAGGTGCTCCTCCCGGCTCTTCTTCGACGTGGAGAGAAAGCCCTCGAAGCAGAAGCGGCCCGCCGGCAGGGCCGAGAGCGCCAGCGCCGTCACCGCCGCGCAGGGGCCCGGCACCGCCGTGACCTCAACGCCGCTCTCGGCGCAGGCCACGGCCAGGTCCTCGCCCGGGTCGGACACCGCGGGCATCCCGGCGTCAGTCACAAGGGCGCAGTTTTCGCCCGCGAGGATGCGCTCGAGAATGCGCTCGCCGCTGCGCTCCTTGTTGTGCTGATAGTAGCTCACCAGCGGCTTGGAGATGCCGAAGTGGTTCAGCAGCTTCAAGGTCACGCGCGTGTCCTCGGCGGCGATGAAGTCCGCCTCCTCGAGGGTGCGCCTCGCGCGGGGCGAGAGATCGCCGAGGTTGCCTATGGGCGTGCCGACAAGATAGAGCTTTCCTGACATCAGTTTTCCTCCCTGTGGTAAATGCGGCGCACTTCCGCCGAGTCCCGCCCGTCCGGGCCGGTCAAAATGAGCGTGGGCAGCACCTCAAGGCCCGGTCTCGCACCCTTGCGGCCCTCGACGAGGACCAGGCTCGGCGGCTTTTCGAGGCGGTGCTGGACAAGGCGCAGGCGCTTGGGCTCAAGGCCCGCTCCGCCCATGAGCGAGAGCAGTTCCGCGAGGCGCTCCGGGCGGTGGACGAGGCAGAGTGCCCCGCCGGTCCTGAGGCACCAGGCCGCCGCGGCGACGACATCGGCGAGCGTGCAGCCCGCCTCTGAGCGCGCCACGGCCATGCTCTCCGAGGTGCGTCCGCTGCCCTCGGCAAAATACGGCGGGTTGCACACGGCAATGCCGTAGTCCGCGTGCAGCAGCACCGAGCGGTGGGCTCGTATGTCGAGGCAGAGCACCCGGGCGCTCCCACCCAGTCCGTTTTCGGCGAAGTTCCGCTCCGCCGCGGCTGAGGCAGAGGCGTCTATCTCCACACAGTCGACGCTCAGTCTCGGCTCGCGCGTGAGCAGCAGCAGCGAGATGAGCCCCGCTCCGGAGCAGAGCTCCACCGCCCTGCCCGGCTTCGCCCTCACAAAGTCCGCCAGCAGCACCGAGTCCGTCGTTATCGGGAACGCCCCCCCGCCCTCATATCGCGGACCGCCCTTCCAAAGCTCCGTCACAGGCTGTATTCCTCCCTGACCCAATCCAGATATTCCGCATAGAGTTCGTCAAAGTACTCGTCCGTCGGGAAGGCCGCCCGATAGCCTTCGAGGTCCAGCGAGGCCGCGACGAGCTGGTCGAGCGTCAGGCGCCCATGGTCGAGCAGATACTCGCAGAAAGCGTAGGACTTCGCGTGGCTGAGCACGGTGGTGGGGTACTTGGGCTTGTAAAACGAGCTCTCCACGTCGGCCGACGGCTTGGACACCATCTTTATGAACACGTCGCGCTCCGGGTGCAGGAGCATGGCGTAGGTCATGGCCTTCACCAGCGGTATCGCAGGCGACTCGAGAGTCTGCGCCTCGCTCATGTCCACGCCGGAGAGCTCCTTGAATATGCGGCGTATCTCTCCGAATATGAAGCGCTCGTCCTCAGGCGCACTCTCCATCGTGTCTATATTCTCTGCCACGTCGAAGAACATCTCGTAGTCCTCATAGCTTATCCACCACTCGGAGCAATGCATTGCGACGCCCTCGAACACCCAGCCCGCTTCACCGCAGAGCTCGTCTATCGTAAGAGCGTGCACGAGCTCGTGCAGTCCGGAGCTTTCGGAGCGCATATGCACCACGGAGCTGTAAACATCGACGCAGGATACGTCGAAGCTCTCCTCAAAGCTCACCTCGTATGGCTTTGTCTGCTCGATCCGCACCCAGCTCTCCGGCGCGTTTGTCTCGAGGTAGTCCAGCAGCCAGTCGAGACCTGTGCAGAGCCGGAGCACATGGGCCGAGGCTGCATCGGCGTCCGGCATCCACTCCGTCGGCACGGGGCGGAAGGTGAATACGCACCGGGTGAACTCGGCGGGACAGTACACGTTCTGCGTGTAATCGAGCTCCATGAGCGTTTGAAGTCCCTCCGTCTCCGCCTCGAGGCCTAGGAGAGCGAGCCAGCCGGGGAGATATTCCGAGCAGCTGCCGCTAAGAGCATCCTGCCCGGCCTCACCCATGACATAAGCCGCGAGGGACTGGGCGCAGTTGGACGCCAGGGCAATGGTCTCCACGTCCGCAAAGTCCTCCGTGAAGTAGAAGGGCGCCAGTGAGAGGAGGTTCGACCCCTCGTGCGCCGCCAGATACGCCGCTATCTCATCCGCAAGGCTATCCGGCACCTCGCCGCCGAAGAGCTCACGGCTCAGGCCCTCGGCCTGCCAGCGGCCGGTTATGTTCAGTGCGGCGGAGACGAGCGCGGGGCGGTATTCCCCGCTCTCGACGGCTTCGGCGGTGCAGAAGAGCTCCGTACCGCTCACAAAGGGCGCGTCGGTCAGCGGCCCATTGAGTATGTAGACCTCGGCCTCACCCGCACCGGAGATCGCAGCGTAGTCCTCTGCGATCTTCTGCGCCAGCTCCGGCGAGGCCGTCTCGTCAAACGCGCTCGTGGAAAAGTGGATACCCAGGTCGTCGAGCTCGACGGACTTCGTCTCAATATGCGCGGGATAGACCTCGTCCCGCTCGTGCACTCCGTCGGTGAATTCCGGCAGCTCAGAGGCCGACGAACAGCCTGAAATTCCCAAGGCCAGAGAAAAGGCGAGGATGACGGCTAACGGTCGTTTCATTCGTTTTTCCTCCTTGTTGACAACAACGCGGCGGCACTTTCCCATATACAAAAACACCCGCCGCTGCCCGCGGCGAGCAAAATTGGATAATAAAAAGGGCCGCTTTCGCGGCCCTAATTTTTGCAATTACTCCTCGACGATGGCGTCGGCGGGGCAATTCTCCTTGCAGGTGCCGCAGGAGACGCACTTGTCCTGATCGATGACGTACTTGTCGTCGCCCATGTCGATGGCCTCGGCCGGGCAGTTGGCAGCGCAGGTGCCGCAGGAAACGCAATTGTCAGTGATAACGTATGCCATGATGTTACCTCCGTTCGGTTTGTATTTTATACATCCCAACGCCGGGATTATGTACGCTTTGTATTCTACCACATAACTTAGGAAAATCAATAGTCTTTTGCTCACGGACCTTTCTCGGATATTTGCTCCGGCGCTGGTTATAAGCGCCCTGCGTTGGAAATACTTTCACTGTCGCGCCGCTTCGCCCCCTTTGGCGCGGGTACGGCATTATAATAGGTCTGGAGGCAATGGAAGGCATGAAAAACAGCGTAAGGTTCACAGAGCGCGCCTCTGGCGCGATAGCCGCGGCACGGGATGCGTCAGCCTCGCTGGGGCACAGTTACGTAGGCACGGAGCACCTGCTGCTCGGCGTGGCGGCGGAGACTGAAAGCCTCGGAGCGAGGGTACTGCGCTGCCGGGGACTGGACATGCTCTCGCTCACTCAGCTGGTGGAGGCCGAGAGCGGCAGCGGCTCTCCCGGCGCTCCCGAGCAGGGACTGACTCCCAACGCCCGCCTCGCAATAGAACGCGCGGCGGAGGACGCACGCCGTCTCGGCCACGGCTGCATCGGCACGGAGCACCTGCTGCTCGGACTGCTGCGCACCCCGGACTGCGGGGCTATGCGGGCCCTTGCCGCCGCCGGGCGGGAGGCGGACGAGCTCTACACCGACATAATGGCCCTCTTTGGCTCGCCCGAGAGCCGCCCCGGCAGGCAGGAATCCGGCCGCCAGACCCCGCTGCGCCCGCCCTACCGCCGGACCGAGACCCGAGTTCTCGACCAGTACAGCCGCGACCTCACCCTCATCGCCGGCAGCGGCGGAATAGACCCCGTTGTTGGGCGTGAGCGCGAGATAAGCCGCGTCATTCAGATCCTCTCCCGCCGCACCAAGAACAACCCCGTCCTCGTCGGCG
>CAUAHS010000058.1 GCA_958428885.1 uncultured Eubacteriales bacterium | reverse complement strand
GCCAACATGCGCCAGCTCTGCTATGACAAGATGAAGAGTGCGGAGCTCATAGTGTTCAACCGCTTCAAGCCGGAGATGGACAAGATGGAGTTCCACAAGGTCGTGCGCGGTGCGTCCCGCCGGGCGGACATAGCCTACGAGACCGCCGACGGCAAGGTCGCCTACGACGACATCGAGGACCCGCTGCCCTTTGACCTCGACGCCCCCGTCGTGAACATCGAGGACCGCGACTACGCGCTCTGGTACCGCGACGTGTCCGAGGAGCCGAAGAAGTACGCGGGCAAGACCGTCCGCGTCAAGGTGCGCTGCCTCAAGCGCAAGGGCATCCCGGCGGGCAGCGTCATCGCCGGCCGGCACATCATGACCTGCTGCGAGGCGGACATACAGTTTTCGGCCTTCATCTGCGTCTGCGGCGACGCGCCGGAGCCGGAGAACGACTCCTGGGTCATTCTGACGGCGAAGATGGACTACAAGTTCCACCGCGCTTACGGCCGCCGTGGTCCCGTGATGACGGCCCTCTCCTGGGAGAAGGCAGAGCCGCCCGAGCAGCCCGTCGCCACCTTCTATTGATATCAAAACGCAAAGGACCCCGCGCCATATTGGCGCGGGGTCCTTCTTTTTGCCTTACGGCATGATGTCCATGATGCGGGCGGCGATGCGGCCCTCGTCCGTGACCCCGATGAGCGCGAAAGTCGGCTTCGTGCCGAGGCCGGAGCTGCCGGGGTTCACAACGGTCATGCCGCCGTAGTAGTCCACGCGCGCGATGTGCGTGTGGCCGTAGAGCACGAGACCTGCGCCGGAAAAGTGCGCGGCGTTGAGCAGGCCGTCCAGCCCCAGCTTGACGGAATAGCGGTGCCCGTGCGTGGCAAAGACCTGTACCGGCCCGGCGAAGAATATGTCCGGGTCGGGCTCGCGCGCGGCGAAGTCGCAGTTGCCGGGGACGGCGTGGAGCGGGAGGTCGGGGAACTCGCGCCCGAGCACGGCGGTGTCGCGGATGTTGTCGCCCAAGTGGACGAGGACGTCGGGGTTCACGCGCCTGACCGCGGCGGCCATGCCGGCGGTGCAGCCGTGGGTGTCGGAAAAGACGGCGAGGATCATGTTTATGCACCTCTCGGTGGAAATTGAATATAATGCTTCAGAAGGGGTGAAAGGCATGGACATCGAAAAGATCACCGGCGAGCTTGAACGCAGCGGCAAGGCCGACAAACTCCGCGAGCTGGCCGATTCCGAGGACTGCCGTGCCCTCGGCGCTATGCTGGACGCCGCCACGGTGGCGAAGGCCGTAGCAAACGGCGACAGCAAGGCGATAGGCGGCATATTGCGCCAGGTGCTGAGCACCGAGGAGGGCAAGCGCATGGCGCAGAAGATAAACGAAGCGATGAAGTGACAGGGAGGTGCCCGCCTTGGACGACTTTGGGGATAAGCTGAACTCCATACTCAACGACCCCGCCGCGCTCTCACGCATCGGCGAGCTTGCCAAGTCCGTCATGGGCGGGGACCAGGAAAAGAAGGGTGAGGAGCCGGAGCTAGACCCCGGACTCATCAGCCGCGTCATGTCCCTCATGAAGCGCAAAGGGGTCAAGAGCGACGAGCGCGCGCTGCTCGAGGCGATGAAGCCCTTTCTCTCGGAGCGCAGGCGCGAAAAGATGGATAAGGCCATAAAGCTCGCACGCCTGGCCTCTCTGGCGGGCATAGCGGCCTCGGAGCTGGGCCTGGGGGAGGGTGACGGCGATGTATAACCGCTATGACGGCAACACCGGCCGCTTTGTGCGCATGCCGGAGCCGGAGATGCCGGAGCGCAGCGCCCTGCGCCGTCCGCCGCCGTCCCAGCCGCACCGGGAGGAGCCCCCACACCACCGTGAGGAGGAGAACCGGCACCGGGATGAGCGCTCTCAGCGCCGGAACGAGTCAGGGCCGCCTCCCGCAAGGAGAGACGGCCCGTATGCGCAGCGCCGGAGCTCCGGCGACCTGGGCGGACTGCTCAGCGGCGTCACCGACGCGCTGGGCGGCATCCTCCGCGGCGGCCTGGAGACGGAGGACCTGCTGCTGATGCTCATCCTCTATCTCATGTACCGCGAGAGCGGGGACAAGGAGCTGCTGATAGTCCTCGGCGCGATGCTGCTGCTCTAGCTCAGGCCTCGGGCTCCGGAGAGGGCGAGGCGCCGGGCAGGGCAAACACTTCGTTGCCAGGGGTCGCAAGGTCAGGAGCGGAGGAGGTCATCTGATATACCAGCGTCTCCCCGTCATAGATGCGTGCGCCCATTAGCAGACCCGTCGAGACGGAGATATAAACGCAGCTCTTGTAACCGAACTCGCCGGAGACGTACTCTACATAGATGCACGACTCGCCGCCGAACTGCTCATAGCTCGCGCTGAGGATGGAGGAGGCTGGCAGAGCGAGCAGTTCGTCATAGCTTATGCAGCGCAGCCACTCGTCGGCCTCGGTGCCGTCCACCTTGTCGGAGGTGAAGACGTCGGCGGAGTAGTCGTACCAGATGTACAGCTTGCCGCCGGAGATGAGGATGTTGCGGACATAGCCGTCCCGCTCCACGCGGATCAGGCTGCGGCCGTGGTCCTCCCAGACCTTGAGCTCCGTGCTGCTGCTGCCGCCGTCCCAGAAGTCCTCCACCGTCACGGTGCGGGAATAGCTGTCCGCGCGCGTGAGCATGGAGATGACGGCCTGCACCGTGTCCGGCGTCAGGGCCACCACGTCCGTCTCGTCCCCGCCGGTGCCGGAGGAGCCGTCCGTCGGCTCAGCCGTGGGCAGCTCCACCGGCGGCGTCTCCACGCCCTGGTCCATGCCGAAGAGCGCCCAGACGATGACCGCCGCCGTCAGGACGAGAAGCAGTATTATGATGAACTTCGACCTCTTGCTCATTGGGGTTTGAACTCCTCTGGCCTCCGCTCCGAAAGGCCGAAGGCATAGCATATGGCGTCCGCTATCCTGGGACAGGCATGGCCGTCGCCGTAGGGGTTGACCGCGCGGGCCATCCTGTCGTAGGCCGCTCTGTCCGTCAGGAGCTCTGCGGCCAGTTTTTCGATGTTCTCCCGGTCCGTGCCCGCGAGGGCCACCGTCCCGGCTTCCACGGCCTCAGGCCGCTCCGTCTCGCGGCGGAGCACCAGCACGGGCTTGCCCAGCGCCGGGGCCTCCTCCTGGATGCCGCCGGAGTCCGTCATCACCATGTAGCTGCGGGCCATGAGCCTGTGCATGTCCACGGCGTCCAGCGGCTCTATGAGCTTTATGTTGGCAACGCCGGAGAGCAGCTCGCCCGCCGCCTCGCGCACGACGGGGCTCAGATGCACCGGGTAGACGAAGATGACGTCCGGAAAGCGCAGCGCCGTGTTCCGCACGGCCTCAAAGATGTTCCGCATCGGCTTTCCGTAGTTCTCGCGCCGGTGACAGGTGAGGGTCACGACGCGGTGGTTTACATAATCAATCTCAGAGAGCTCCGGCCGGGAGAAACCCTCGCCGGAGGCGGTGTAGCGCAGGGCGTCTATGACCGTGTTGCCGGTGACCCAGATGCTGCCCTCGACGTTTTCGCGCCGGAGGTTCTCGGCGTTGCGCTGGGTGGGGGCGAAGTGGAAGGAGGCGAGCTGGCCGGTCATGCGGCGGTTCATCTCCTCGGGCCAGGGGCTCCAGCGATCGTAGGTGCGCAGCCCGGCCTCGACGTGGCCGACGGGGATGCGCGCGTAAAAGGCGGCGAGCGCGGCGGCGAAGGTCGTGGTCGTGTCCCCGTGGACGAGGACGAGCCCCGGCTTCTCCTGCTCCAGCACCGGGCCTAGGCCCTGCAATACGCGGGAGGTTATGTCCGCGAGGGTCTGGCCGCTTTTCATGATGTTGAGGTCGTGCTCCGGCCTGATGCCGAACTCGTCGAGCACGCTGTCGAGCATCTCGCGGTGCTGGGCGGTGACGCAGACGACGCTCTCGAGCTCGCTCCTGCGCCGGAGCTCGAGGACGAGGGGGGCCATCTTTATGGCCTCCGGCCTGGTGCCGAAGACGGACATGACTTTAAGCTTTGCCATCCTTGTCCTCCAGTGGTTCACAGGTGGTGGGGTCTACGGGCGGGTGGTACTTGTGGCCCTTGAGGGTGCGCTTTATGAAGATGCCCACGGCGACGGCGGAGGCGGCGGCTATCACGACGAGGTAGAGCCTCACGGTGCCGCTGGTGGCCAGCACGACGGCGCAGAGGCCGAGAATTGCCGAAATTGAGTAGAGTATCGCGACGGCCTGCTTTTGCGAGAGACCCATGTCTATGAGCCGGTGGTGCAGGTGTCCGCGGTCCGGGTGCATGGGGCTCTGTCCGTGCAGCAGCCTGCGGAAAAAGGCGCAGGTGGTGTCGAAAAGGGGCAGGAACAGCGCGAGTATCGGCACGATGAAGGTGACGATGGCGTAAAACTTGAACATGCCCACGACGGACACGGTGGAGAGCACATAGCCGAGCAGCAGTGCGCCCGTGTCGCCCATGAAGATCTTGGCGGGGTTGAAGTTGTAGGGCATGAAGCCCACGCAGGCGCCCATGAGCGCCGCAAGGATGACGGCGACGTTGCCTTCGGCGACCAGCAGCGCCACGACGAACATCGTGACCGAGGAGATGGTGGAGACGCCGACGGCGAGGCCGTCCAGCCCGTCGATGAGGTTGACGGAGTTGGTGATGCCGACTATCCAGAGGATGGTGACGGGCACGGCGAGCACGCCGAGGATGAGCGCCTCGTTCTCGCTGAAGATGTTGGGGTTCATCAGCACCTCGATGACGACGCCGTGGGCCACGGCGACGACGGCGGCGATGATCTGGATGATGAGCTTGACCCAGGCCCGGAGCGAGATGATGTCGTCAATAGCGCCGCAGGCGACGATGAGGACGGCGCCGAGCAGTATGCCGCGCACCTGGCGGGTGATGTCCACAAAGAGGACGACGCTGAGGATAAAGCCGAGAAAGATGGCCAGACCGCCCATGCGGGGGATGGGGTGATCGTGGACGCGTCGGGCGTCCTTGGGCACGTCCATGGCGCCGACCTTCTGCGCAAAGGTCTTGACTATGGGCGTGGAGGCAAAGCTGACGGCAAAGCCTACGGCTATGGCTAAGAGCGCACGAAGCCACAGCTCAGTGTTGAGGAACATAGCTCACACTCCTGAATTCCGCCGCGCCGGAAGCGCATCCGGCGCGGCGGAGACATTGTGTAGTATTAAGGCGGGACTTCGAGCCTCAGCGCGCGACGAAGCCGAGCTTCTTGTAGACCTTGCGCAGGGTCTTGTCGGCGGTGGCGGCGGCCTTTTCGGCGCCCATGCGGTATACGCTCTCGAGATAGGCCTTGTCGGCGAGGATGCGCTTCGTCTCCTCACGGATGGGGCGCAGCTGTTCCACAACGGCCTCACCTACGGCGGTCTTGAAGGCGCCGTAGCCCTTGCCGAGGAATTCCTTCTCGATCTCGTCGAAGGTCTTGCCCGTGGCGCAGGAGTAGATCTGCATGAGGTTGGCGACGCCCGGCTTCTCGGCGGGGTCGTAGCGCACGCAGTTTTCGGAGGTGTCCGAATCCGTGACCGCGCGCTTGAACTTGCGCATGATCTCCTCCGGAGTCTCCAGCAGGTGCACGCAGCCGTTGGGGTCCTTGTCGGACTTGGACATCTTGCTCGTGGGGTCCGTAAGGCTCATGATGCGGGCGCCCACACGCGGGATGAAGGCCTGGGGAATGGTGAAAACATCGCCGTAGATGTTGTTGAAACGAATCGCCACGTCACGGCAGAGCTCGACGTGCTGCTTCTGGTCGTCGCCCACGGGGACGAAATCCGCCTGGTAGAGCAGGATATCCGCAGCCATGAGGGCGGGGTAGGTGAACAATCCGCCGTTTATGTTGTCCGCGTGCTTGGCGCTCTTGTCCTTGAACTGCGTCATGCGGGAGAGCTCGCCGAACATGGTGTAGCAGTTGAGCACCCAGCCGAGCTCGGCGTGCGCGGGCACATGGCTCTGCACGAAGAGCGTGACCTTGTGCGGGTCCAGGCCGCAGGCGATGTACTGAGCAAGCTGCTCCATAGTGCGGCGGCGCAGGTCCGCGGGCACCTGACGCACGGTTATGGCGTGCATGTCCACGATGCAGTAGAAAGCGTTGTAGTCGTCGATCATGTCCACCCAGTTCCGGATGGCGCCCATGTAAGAGCCGAGCGTCAGGTCACCGGACGGCTGGATGCCGGAGAACATGGTTTTTCTTTCATCCATAGAAAAGACCTCTGATCCTTAAAGTGTGGGCGCGCAAAGCTTGCGCGTTGAGTTGGGTTATTTTTTGATGCCGCAGTCCTCGGCCAGCTTGGCAAAGGCGGTGAGGCTGCGCTTTATCATGTCGGGGCTGACGCAGTAGGCGAGACGGACGTAGCCGGGGCAGCCGAAGGAGGCGCCGGGGACGAGCAGCAGGTTGTACTTCTTGGCCTTCTCGACGAACTCGGGCTCCGCCACGGGGGTCTTGACCCAGAGGTAGAAGGCGCCGGCGGGGTACTCGCACTCATAGCCCAGGTCATGCAGGCCGTTGTAGAGGAGCTTGCGGTTGACGTCGTAGCCGGCGATGTCGGTCTCGGCGTCCACGCAGCGGGCGACGGCGAGCTGCATCAGGCTCGGGGCGTTGACGAAGCCGAGCATGCGGTTGGCAACGACGGCGGCGTCGAAAATGAGCTGACCGTCTACTATGTCGGACGGAATGACCAGATAGCCGATACGCTCGCCAGGCAGGGACAGGGACTTCGACCAGGAGTAGCCGACGATGGTGTTCTTGCAGCAGTTGGGCAGCCAGGGCACATCGGCTCCGTCGTAGGCGAGCTCACGATAGGGCTCGTCGGAGATGATGTAGATGACGGTGCCGAACTCACGCCCCTTCTCCTCAAGCAGCTCGCCGAGCTTCTTGAGCATGTCGGCGGGATAGATGACGCCGGTGGGGTTGTTGGGGTTGTTGAGGATGATGGCCTTGGTCTTGGCCGTGATGGCGGTGCCGATGGCCTCGAGGTCGGGCATGAAGCCGTTGGAGGCGGCGGCGGGGACGACAACGACGTTGGCGTCGGCATTGGCGATGTAGTTGTTGTACTCGAAGAAGTACGGGGAGATGACTATGACCTCATCGCCCGGGTTGCAGAGCACACGGAGGATGACGTTCAGTCCGCCGGCGGCGCCAACGGTCATGATGATGTTGCCGGCTTCGTAATTCGTGCCGAAGCGGCGGTTGAGCGACTTGGCAACGGCCTCACGAACCGCGGGGAAGCCGGCGTTGGCGGGATAGCCGTGGACGCTCATGGGGTCCTCGTTGGTCATGATGTCTATTATGGCGTCCTTCACGCAGTCCGGGGGCGGGAAGGAGGGGTTGCCTATTGAAAAGTCGTATACGTTTTCGGGCCCAAACTGAGCGGCGAGACGCTTGCCTTCTTCAAACATGGCACGGATGGCACTGCCGCCCGAAGCCAACTTTATCATTCTCTCAGATATCATGTCTCTTCCTCCATATTCTTAAATTTGCGCCCCCTTGGGAACGCCCATATCTGAACGTATTTTAGCACATTTTTCTCTCCAATACAATAGCTTTCCCCCTCCGCCCTTGACAAAGACGGAGCTATAAAATAAGATAAAGGGGTTTTCCGGATAAAATATGTACGGAGGCTGTTGAAATGAAGGACTCAAGCTGGTTTGAAGCCATGGAGGCGCGCATACCGCGGGGCGAGGTCCGCACCCGTTTCGCACCCAGCCCGACGGGCTACATGCACGTGGGCAATCTGCGCACCGCGCTTTACACCTACCTCATCGCGCGCCGCGCGGGGGGCAAATTCATACTGAGAATAGAGGACACGGACCAGGAGCGCCTTGTCGAGGGCGCCGTGGACGTCATATACAAGACCATGCGCGAGTGCGGGCTCACGCATGACGAGGGCCCGGACGTGGGCGGTCCCGTAGGTCCCTATGTGCAGACGGAGCGGCGCTCGCTGTACATGGACTACGCCGAGCTGCTGATGGAGCGCGGTCACGCCTACCGCTGCTTCTGCGAAAAGACCGAGGAGCCCAGCGAGGGCTTCAAGCACGAGGACGACCCCTGCCGCAATATGTCGAAGGAGGAGTCCGACCGCCGAGCCGCCGCGGGCGAGCCCTTCGTCATCCGCCAGCGCATCCCGCACGAGGGCTCGACCACCTTCCACGACGAGATCTTCGGCGACATCACCGCGCCGAACGCCGACCTCGACGACCAGGTGCTCATGAAGCGCGACGGCCTGCCCACCTACAACTTCGCAAACGTCATAGATGACCACCTCATGGGCATAACCCACGTCGTGCGCGGCACGGAGTACCTCTCCAGTGCGCCGAAGTACAACCTCCTCTACGAGGGCTTCGGCTGGGAGATACCCAAGTACGTCCACTGCTCGCCCGTCATGCGCGACGCGCACAACAAGATGAGCAAGCGCCACGGCGACCCCAGCTATGAGGACCTGAAGGAGCAGGGCTTCCTCACCAGCGCCATCGTGAACTACGTCGCGCTGCTCGGCTGGTCGCCGCGCGGCGAGCGCGAGATATACACGCTCAAAGAGCTGGAGGAGGTCTTCGACACCAAGGGCCTGAGCAAGAGCCCGGCCATCTTCGACATCGAAAAGCTCCGCTGGTTCAACGCCGAGTACATCCGCGCCATGAGCGGCGAGGAGTTCGCCGCCGTGGCCGAGCCGTACATCCGCCAGACCGTCAAGAACCCGGCCATAAACCCCGCCGACATCGCCGTGCTCTTGCAGCAGCGCACCGAGGTGCTCACGGACATCCCCGGCAAGCTCGGCTTCTTCGACGAGCTGCCCGAGTACGGCACGGAGCTGTTCGTCAACAAAAAGAGCAAGAGCACGCTTGAGAGCAGCGCCAGGTTCCTCGCCCTCTGCCGCGCCGCGCTGGAGAGCTGCGAGTGGAACGACGAGGCCATACTCGAGGCCATGAAGGCCATCGCCGAGGCCGAGGGCGTCAAGAACGCAAC
>CAUAHS010000057.1 GCA_958428885.1 uncultured Eubacteriales bacterium | reverse complement strand
TCGCGACGAATACGGCACGTCGGCCGAGCTTGTCCACGGCCTCGGCCACGCACTGACCCAGCCGGTAGTGGGCGAGGGGCGGAAAGCCCGAGAGCCCTATGCGCACGATGGGGCAGTTCACGCCCGCCTTCCGCAGAAAGTAGAGCGGGATGAGCACGCCGTGGTCGAGCTGCGGCTCGCGCTGTCCGAGCGTACCGGCCTCCAGACCGGCGCTCTGCGCCGACGCGGCTATCTCATCGCGCAGGGTAGCGTCATATTCGGCCTCGATGCGCACCTGGGGTGCGCCGAAGGCGGACATATCTCCGGCGGCGCCGCTGCCGGGGGAGATGTGGAAATAGTCGCTGTACATTATGGTGTGCGGGGAGGCGACGACGAGCACGTCCGGCGCCCAGCGCGCGACCTTTTCGGCAGCGGTGCGCATGGCACGGGCGGTGGCGTCTATCTCGCGTTCCCGACCCCGGCCGACCTCCGGCAGCAGCACCGGCGGATGCGGGGTGAGTATGGCACCAAGCATGGGCATGGGGGTCACTCCTTTCGATGCCATTATTTACATTATATCACAGCTTTCAAGGAAGAAAAAGTCTGGTTTTCTGTTCCGGAGAGAAGATTCCAGGTTCTTCTGCGCCAGATTATAACATTCTGCACAAAGCCTGACAGCATGGGAAAAAGGGGAATGTGTCTAAAGGCACATTCCCCTTTATACTTGTTGAGTAAGCCGCTCAATAGTGGTATTTGCGGCGTTTTGTCGCCAGAAAGGCGGCGGTGAGGACGACGGCCATGAACTCGGCCACGACGATGGACATCCAGATGCCGTCTATGTCCCATATGGCGGGCAAAAGCAGCACGGCGGCGACCTGGAACACCAGTGTGCGCAGAAACGAGATTACCGCCGAGGTCAGCCCGTCGTTGAGCGCGGTGAAAAAGCTCGAGCCGTATATGGCAAAGCCCATAAAGACGAACGAGAGCGCAAATATCTGAAAGCCTGAGACGGTGAGCTCCATCAGCGCTGCGTCATATCCCACGAAGATCCTCGCCAGCCGGGACGAGAGCAGTTCCGCCGACGCCACCATGCACACGCCGAACACGCCGATCATTACCAGACTCTTGCGCAGCAGGCTTCTGAGTTCCGCATAGTTTTTCGCTCCGTCGTGGTAGCCGACGACCGGGGCGGTGCCTATGGAATAGCCGATAAATGCGGCGGAGAAGATCATGCTCACGTACATCATCACACCATATGCCGCCACGCCGTTCTCCCCGGCGAATTTGAGCAGCTGCGTGTTGTAGAGCATGCCGACGATGTTCATGGAGACGTTGCTCATGAACTCCGAGGAGCCGTTGGTGCAGGCCTTGAGTATCGCCCTGCCGTCAAACGCGGTCCGGCCCAGGCGGAGTATGCTGTCGTTTTTCCGCGCGAAATAGAAGAGCGGCATCGTCCCTCCCACTACCTGGCTGAGCGCCGTGGCTGCGGCGGCTCCGGCGAGCTTGTGCGGCTGCGGCAGCAATATGACGAGCACGGCGTCGAGCACCATGTTGGTCAGCCCGGCGGAGACGGTGACCGCGAGCCCGAGCTGCGGCTTTTCGGCGGTCACGAAGAAGCTCTGGAACAGCAGCTGCAAGACGTAGAAGGGCAGGGCTGAGAGGATTATACGAGCATAGACGACGCAGTTTTCAAGCAGCTCGCCCTCCGCTCCCAGCAGAACGGATATTGGCCGGATAAAGACGATGCCCAGCACCGCCAACAGCACGCCCAGGGCAAAGGACACGTACACAAAGAGTGAGAAACTCCGGTTCGCCCGCTCCGGTTCGCCCTCGCCGAAGCTCTTTGCCACGAGTGCGGAGCCGCCGGTGCCGAACATGAAGCCGACCGTGGCGATTATCATCAGAAAGGGCATTATCAGGTTTACCGCCGCAAAGGGCGTCTTGCCCGCAAAGTTGGAGACGAAAAAGCCGTCCACCACGCCGTAGACCGACGTGAAGATCATCATCGTGATGGAGGGTATGGTGAAGCGTATGAGCCGGCCGTAGGTGAAGTGGTCCGAAAGCTGAATTTTCATAGTCTTTTCCCCGGTCAAAGTCTCTTGAACTGCTCGCCTATGGAGGCCGCATATTTCTCCAGAAGCCGGATGTGCGTGTCTATCTCATCGGCTGTCCAGGCGGAGAGAGCCTCGCATTCGGCTTCATAGAGGCGTGCGGCGGTCCGGGCCACATAGTCCTCGCCGGAGCTCGTGAGCCGCACGCGCTTTCCGTGGCCCTCCCCTGGCTCGAGGTATATGACCCCGTCTGCCTCCAGCTTGCGCAGGGCGGAGTTCACGGTCTGCTTGCTGATGCCGGACTGCTTGTATATGCCGCTTAGCAGGCAGCTCCCGCCGCTGTCGTACACCGTGTAGAGCACGCGCATCGCGCTGTCCGATATGCCGAGCTTGAGCGACGCCTGATGATAGAGTGCGTCCGTATCGGCGATGAGATAGTTGATGCGGTGGAGTTTTTCAAACGTCCTGTTGTCCATGCTGCGCCTCCAAAGTACGAAATCATACCTGCGGCATCATAGCACGAAATCGTACTAATGTCAAGAGGGGGCGGGGCAAAAATAAAAAGACACCCGGAGAAGGACGCTCCGGGTGTCTTGGTCCTAACGGTCATCCAACGGGATAGCCGTTGACAACTGTGCTGCTCTCCAGCGTTCTCTTTTTCCACTTGCGGTATGTGACCGCAAAGCAGACCATGTTGGCTATGTAGGTGACGAGCCAGCTCACGGGGTAGGAGAGGTAGAGCATGAAGAGCGAACGGGTGGCGGCAAAGATGGTGTAGATCCAGACTATTCTGAGTCCGCAGGCGCCGGCGAGGGAGATGAGCGTGGGCGTTATTGAGGCTCCGAGCCCGCGGATACAGCCGCAGGCGGTGTCCATGAGGCCGCAGAGGAAGTATGTAAGCCCGATGAGCTTGAGCCTGTCGAAGCCGTAGGCGATTATCTCCGGGTCGGGGGAGTAGATGCCGAGCAGGGTGTTTCCAAACACCACCGCCGTGACGCCCAGAAGCAGACCAACCACAGTGACGCAAAGGGAGCTCCACCACATTATCGGCACGATGCGTTTCACGTTGTGAGCGCCGACGTTCTGGCTGGTGAAGGTGAGAGCGCCCTGGTACACCGCGTTCATCGCCGTATAGACAAAGTTTTCGATGTTGACGGATGCGGTGTTGCCGGCGACGATGGTGGAGGAGTCGAAGGAGTTTATGGCGGACTGGATGAGGACGTTGGAGATGGAGAACACGGCGCCCTGGATGCCGGTGGGGATGCCGATGCGCAGGATGCGGATGAGCTTGGTCTTGACTATGCGCAGGCGGCGGAGCCTGATGCCGTAGCTGGCCTCGGTCTTCACGAGGCAGCGGACAACGAGGAAGGCGGCGAGGCACTGGCTGACCACGGTGCCGATGGCGACGCCCGCCACGCCCATGTCGAAGGCCAGCACGAAGAAGAGGTTGAGCGCAACGTTCACGATGCCGCCGAGGGAGAGATAGAGCAGCGGACGGCGAGTGTCGCCCACGGCACGGAGTATGCCTGCGCCGAAGTCGTACACCATGATGGCGGGCATACCGGCAAAGATGATGCGCATATAGAGTACGGCCTCGTCGATGAGGTCGGGCGTCGTGCCCATGAGCGCGAGCATGGGCTCGGCCAGCAGCAGACCGACAACGACGAGGATGAGGCCGCTGATGAGGCCCAGCAGAATGGCCGTGTGGACGGACTCCTCAAGGTCCTTGTCGGACTTCATGCCGAAGTACTGCGCCACGACGACGCTGCCGCCGGCGGAGAGGCCGAGGAAGATGTTGACGATGAGGTTGTTGAGCGAGCTGGTGGAGCCGACGGCGGCCATGGCGTTGCCCCCGGCGAACTGGCCGAGCACTATGATGTCCGCCGAGTTGAACAGCAGCTGCAAGATGCCCGAGAGCATCAGCGGAATGGAAAAGCGCAGCAGGTTGCCCATGATGGGGCCGCTGCACAGGTCCATTGTCATATCCTTTTTCAATATGGTTCACCCCTGGAGAAAAGCAAAGCCGCCCTCTCGGAACGGCCAGCCTATTTTGCACCTTGCCGGGCGTAAAGTCAATCAGAATTCGGCATATTTTTGCGGAAAAACCTGAAAAAGGCCCCCGGAGACGAGCTCCGGGGGCCTTGGACCGTTATTCCTGGGGAACGATGGCGCTCTCGCCGTGGATGACGCTGTCCATGGCCGCAAGGGCCAGGGCCTCCGCACGCGCGCTGTCGCGCGCCTTCAGCGCCTCAAAGATGCCGCGCACCGTGGCCTTGGTGCGCTCGAGCCCGTTCTTTTCAAAGTAGAGCATGTACATGCCCTTCTGCACCTCGACGGTGGTCTTATACATCAGCGAGAAGATGGAGTTGTCGCTCAGCAGATAGAGCTCCTGATAGAACTCCGTGACGAGGGAACAGGCCGCCTCAGCGTCCGTGCAGGCCTCGAGCTTTTCCACCACGCTCCCGAGCGCGGCTATGGCGTCGCCGCCCGCGCGCTTTGTGACCAGGCGCATGACGTATGGGTCCACGGCGATGCGGCTCTCGGTGAAGGAGCGTATCTCGTGCGGGTTGAGCCTGCCGCCGTTGTAGCGCAGCACGGAGAAGAAGGTCTCCGCAGTGCCGTTGCGGATGTAGTCCGCGACATAGGCGCCGTGGCGGGGCTTGACCTCTATGAAGCCGCGGTTGCTCAGCTCCGTGATGCCCGTGCTGACCGTCGTCAGGCTGACGCCCATGAGCTTGCAGAGCTCCCGCGCGGGGGGCAGCTTTTCACCTATCTGAAGCTCGCCGGAGAGTATCATGTTTTCAATGTCCCTCACGAACTGCTCGCGGACGGACGTGACGTTTATCTTCTCAAAACTCATGCCTATCACCACCGTGCGTTTGGCCTATCATACCACCGCGCGCGGCTTTTTTCAATCTATCTGGCCTCTATCTCCTTGATGTTGTACTCGTTCCCACGCAGAAGCCAGGTGTGCTCGCTGCCGCAGTAGGGGCAGACCTTTGCGTACTTCACCGTGGGATACTCGCCGTGACAGTCCTCGCAGTAGGTCACGGCCTCAATGGGCTCGATCTTGAGCTCGGCGGAGCGCATGTGCTCCGTCTTCTGTACGGCCCACTTCCAGCAGTCCTGCAAGAACTCGGGCAGGATGCCGCTGACCTCGCCGATCTCCAGCGTCACGGCGCCCACCTCGCTCAAATCATTCTCCACGCAGACCTTTTCCACAGCGCGGATGACATAGAGGACAGTGCCGACCTCGTGCATCTCAGACCTCCACGCTCCGGGAGAGCTTCTGCCCGGCCTTGCGCACCGTCAGTTTCACTGCGCGCTGTATGCCGTGGGACATGACCGCCTGCTTGCTGTGGTCGCCGTTTATATAGTGCGCGAACTCGGGGTGGATGCGCTCGAGGTGGATGGCGTCGAAGCGGCAGCGCGTGGTGCAGATGCCGCAGCCGATGCACTTGTTCTGGTCCACCACCGTGCGCCCGCAGCTCAGGCAGCGGCTGGCCTCTAGCCTGACCTGCTCGGAGGTGAGGGGCACGCGGTTGTCGCTCATCGTCTTGGTCTTGCTCTCGTCGTGGACTATCTCCGCCCTCGCTGGGGCGTGCAGCTTCTCGACGGGGACGACCACGTCGTCTCGGTCAAGCATCTTGAACTCGTGCAGGTTGCGGCAGATGGTGAGGTCCTGGCCCTCGTGCACAAAGCGGTGGATGCTCACCGCGCCCTCACGGCCGGTGGCGATGGCGTCTATCGTGTAGCGCGGGCCGGTGGCGATGTCGCCGCCCGCAAAGACGTCGGGCTCCGCGGTCTGATACGTCACGGGGTCCACCTTGACGAGGCGGCCGTCCACGCCCTCGGCCTTCAGGCCGTCGAGCAGATGGCCCCAGACGGAGCGCTGGCCGATGGAGACAAGCACGTTGGAGCACTTGACGGTGATAATGTCGTCCTCGTCGTACTTCGGCGCAAACCTGCCGTTTTCGTCGCGGACGGAGAGGCAGCGCATGAACTCCACGCCCGTGACCTTGCCGTCCTCTCCGAGGATGCGCTTCGGGCCCCAGCAGTTGTTGATGATGACGCCCTCGGCGAGGGCCTCGTTCTTCTCGTCCGGCACGGTGGGCATCTCGGCGTCGCTCTCGAGGCAGTACATGTTGACGGAGCCGTTCCCGAGGCGGGTCACGGTGCGCGCGACGTCGATTGCTGCGTTGCCGCCGCCGATGACCACGGTGTTGCCGTCCACGGCGGAGATATCGCCGCGGTTCACAGCACGCAGGAAGTCGATGCCGGACTGCACGCCCGCGAGCTCCTCGCCGGGGACGTTCAGCTTGAGGCCCGCCTGCAGGCCGATGGCGACGTAGAAGGCCTTGTAGCCCTGCTCACGCAGCTGCTGGATGGTGACGTCACGGCCGACCTCGACGCCGCACCTGAACTCTACGCCGAGGGCACGCAGCACCTCTATCTCGGCGTTCACGACGTCCTTCTCGAGGCGGAAATTGGGTATGCCCTTCGTGAGCATGCCGCCGGGGATGGGGTCCTTGTCAAAGACGGTGACGGGGTAGCTCATCGAGGCGAGGAAATAGGCGCAGGTGAGACCGGCGGGACCAGCGCCGATGACGGCGATCTTCTCCTTGAAGTCGTCGAGCCTGCCGCTGTGGCGGAGCTTCTTCGGCACATAGCGCGTGGCGGGGTCGAGCTCAAGGCGGGAGACGACCTTCTTTATCTCGTCGATGGAGACGGGGGCGTCCACCCGACCGCGGGTGCACTCGTTCTCACAGCGCTTGTTGCAGATGCTGCCGCAGACGGCGGGGAAGGGGTTATCCTGCTTTATGAGCTCGAGCGCCTCGGCGTAGCGGCCCTCGCCGGCGAGCTTGACGTAGCCCTGCACGGCGATGTGCGCGGGGCAGGCGGTCTTGCAGGGGGCGGTGCCGGTGTCGTAGCAGTTTATCTGGTTGTCCTCGCGGTAGTTGTAGTTCCAGTTGGCGCTGCTCCAGCCGGGGGTCTCGTCGGGGATGGGCTGCTTGGGGTAGGTGACCTCGCCGTGCGTGGTGCAGAGCTTCTGGCCCAGCTTCGCCGCGCCGGAGGGGCAGACTTCCACGCACTTGCCGCAGGCCACGCACTTGCTCGGGTCCACCTTGGCGCGGTAGGCGGAGGCGGACATGTTCGGGTTGTTGAAGAGCTGGGAGCAGCGCAGGCCGAAGCAGGAGCCGAGCGTGCAGTTACAGATTGCAAAGATGTCGTCCGGGCCGTCGCCGTTGGTTATCTGGTGCATGTAGCCGTTGGCCTCGGTGCGCTCCATGAGCGCCACGGCCTCCTCGTAGCTTATGTAGTGCACGCCCTTGCCGGTCTGGACGAGGTAGTCGGCGTAGTCGCCGAGGTAGACGCAGACGTCGTCCTCCAGCTCGCCGCAGCCCTTGCCCTGGAGACGCATCGAGCGGCGGCAGACGCAGGCGCCCGTGGCGATGTGCCCGCGGTATTTGTCGAGCCAGTAGGAGACGTGCTCGATGTCCAGCGACTCGCTGTTCTTGGGTATGGCGCTCTCCACCGGAATGACGTGGAAGCCCATGCCCGCGCCTCCGGGCGGCACCATGTGGCTGATGGGCTCGAGGGGCAGATAGCTCATGCGCTCCTGGAACTCGCCTATCATCTCGGGGTACTTCTCCACGAGTTTGCCGTTGAGCATGAGGTTCTCGGCGCTGCCCACGACAAAGACGGGGATGACGTACTGCTTTTCGCGCCGGTCGTTGTGCCAGTTGTACTCCACGACGCCGGTGTCGGCCAGCTCGTCGAGAACGCGCTGCACGCGCTCTTCGTCCCAGTGGATGCGCTTGGCGAGCACCGGCACGGTCACGGGCTCTCGGCGCTTCATGTGCAGCATGAGCTCGCACTGCTCGTCGTTCACCAGCGTGTCCAGCATCCGGTATTCAGGGCGGTTCTCGTCCATGGGTATCTGACCGAGCGTGATGCGCACGTCGTCGGTTATGCGCTTTGCCAGCTTCACGATGTTTTTCCTCATAGTCCTCTGCCTTTCTGTAAAGTGGTGATATGTTCATAGACGGCGCCATATGCCGCCTTTTGCACGCTTGTTATGGGCTCTATGAAGTGGAGACGTGTTCACCAGAGAGTATACGGCAGGGAGGGGCAAAAATCAAGGGGGCAAATCAAAAAATTATCAATTTGCAGAGAAATTTGAAAAACGCCTTGACGCGGGGAGACGCAGGGAGTATTTTAGCAGCAGAAATTTGTTTTCCGAGGTGCGATATGGCAGAATTCAAAGTATACGAAATCAAGCAGAACGTGTTCGCGGACAACAACAGGGAAGCGGACAAGGTGCGCGAGCAGCTCAAGGCGGAAAAGACCTTCCTGCTCAACCTGATGAGCTCTCCCGGCAGCGGCAAGACCACCACGCTGCGTGCGACCATCGCCCGGCTGAAGGACAAGCTGCGCATCGGCGTCATGGAGGCCGACATCGACTCCGACGTCGACGCCCGCACGATATCCGAGACCGGTGTGAGGGCCATCCAGCTCCACACGGGCGGCATGTGCCACCTGGACGCCGACATGACCCGCCAGGGCCTGACCGAGATGGGCACGGGCGACATCGACCTCGCCATCCTCGAAAACGTCGGCAACCTGGTCTGCCCGGCGGAGTTCGACACCGGCGCGGTGAAGAACGTCATGATCCTCTCCGTCCCCGAGGGCCACGACAAGCCCCTCAAGTACCCGCTCATGTTCGAGGTGTGCCAGGCGCTCATCATCAACAAGATCGACGTCCTGCCCTACTTCGACTTCGACATGGACAAGGTCCGCGAGTTCGCGCTCAAGCGCAACCCCGAGCTGAAGATCTTCCCCATCTCCGCCAAGACCGGCGAGGGCGTGGACGCCTGGTGCCAGTGGCTCGAGAATGAGGTCAACGCCTGGAACGCCTGAGGCGTTTCGGCCCCGGCAAAGCACAGCGGCGGCTTTGAAAACTCAAAGCCGCCGCGTTTTTTATCTCTTCATCAGTCCTGCACCGCTGTGCCAGGCCT
>CAUAHS010000056.1 GCA_958428885.1 uncultured Eubacteriales bacterium | reverse complement strand
TTGAGATGCTGGGCAACTTCTCCTTCGGCGACTACTTCAAGCACGAGGCCATCGCCTGGAGCTGGGAGTTCCTCACCAGCCCGGACTGGGTCGGCATCGACCCGGACAGGCTCTATCCCTCCGTCTATGTTGACGACGACGAGGCGTTCAACATCTGGCGTGACGAGATAGGCATCGCCCCGGAGCGCATCTACCGCTTCGGCAAGGAGGACAACTTCTGGGAGCACGGCACCGGCGCCTGCGGCCCCTGCTCCGAGATATACTACGACCGCGGCGAGAAATACGGCTGCGGCAAGCCCACCTGCACCGTCGGCTGCGACTGCGACCGCTACATCGAGGTCTGGAACAACGTCTTTTCCCAGTTCAACTCCGACGGCCAGGGCCACTACACCGAGCTCGCTCAGAAGAACATCGACACCGGCATGGGCCTGGAGCGCCTCGCCTGCGTCTGCCAGGGCGTGGACAGCCTCTTCGATGTAGACACCGTCATGAACATCACGCACAAGGTCTCGGAGCTCACCGGCGCCCACTACGGCGAGAGCCACAGGAACGACGTCTCCCTGCGCGTCATCACCGACCACATCCGCTCCGCCACCTTCCTCATAGGCGACGGCGTGCTGCCCTCCAACGAGGGCCGCGGCTACGTGCTGCGCCGTCTGCTGCGCCGTGCCGCGCGCCACGGCAAGTTCCTCGGCGTGAACGAGCCCTTCCTCTACAAGGTCTGCGAGACGGTCATCCACGAGAACCGCACCGCCTACCCGGACCTCGTCGACAAGCAGAGCTTCATCACCAAGGTCATCCGCACCGAGGAGGAGAGCTTCGCCCGCACGATAGACGGCGGCATGCGCATCCTCGCCGAGCTCGTGGACGGCCTCAAGGCCAAGGGCGAGACCGTGCTCTCCGGTGCGGACGCCTTCCGGCTCTACGACACTTACGGTTTCCCGCTGGACCTCACCGAGGACGTCCTCAGCGAGTCCGGCATGACCGCGGACACCGAGGGCTTCAACGCCCTCATGCAGGAGCAGCGCGAGCGCGCGAGGGCCGCACGCGGCGACATCAGCGGCTGGTCCGGCCTCGACCTGGGCCTCGACGCCGTGCCGACCGTGTTCACCGGCTATGACAAGCTCACCGACGAGGCCAAGGTCGAAGCCCTGGTCGTCGAGGGCGAGCTCTCCGGCGAGCTGAGCGAGGGAGCCGAGGGCTCCGTCGTGCTCGACAAGACCCCGTTCTACGCCGAGATGGGCGGACAGGTCGCCGACCACGGCACCATAGAGGCCGGCGGCGCCGTGTTTGAGGTCCGCGACGTCCAGAAGACCAAGGGCGGCAAGTACCTGCACAAAGGCGTCATGCGCTCCGGCGAGCTCCGTCTCGACATGGCCGTCACCGCCAAGGTCGACGCCGAGCGCCGCCGCGCCATCATGCGCGCGCACTCCGCCACGCACCTGCTGCATGCCGCACTCCGCCAGGTCCTCGGCGACCACGTCCACCAGGCCGGCTCCCTGGTCGAGCCGGACAAGCTGAGGTTCGACTTCACCCACTTCTCCGCCATGACCGGCGAGGAGCTGCTCGAGGTCGGCCGCATAGTCAACCGCGAGATACTCCGCGGCGACGGCGTAAATATCGAGGAGATGGGCCTTGAGGAGGCCAAGAGCCACGGCGCTCAGGCGCTTTTCGGCGAGAAGTACGGCGACAGGGTCCGCGTCGTGACCATGGGCGACTTCTCCAGCGAGCTCTGCGGCGGCACGCACGTGGACAACACGGCCAAGGTCGGCCCGTTCAGGATAGAGTCCGAGTTCTCCGTCGCCTCCGGTGTGAGGCGCATCGAGGCCGTCACCGGTCTTGAGTTCTTCCGCGAGAACGAGGAGAACAACCGCAAGCTGCTGGAGATGGCCAACGTGCTCAAGTCCTCGCCCTTCGAGGTCGTGGACAAGGCAAAGACCGCGATGAACGACCTGCGTGAGCTCAAGCGCAAGGTCGAGGCGCTGCAGGACAAGCTGCGCTCCGGCGAGCTGGACGGCTTCATCACCACCGCCCGCAAGGTGGGCGACCTGCGGGTCATCACCGCCATGCGCCCGGGAGCGACGGCGGACGAGATGCGCCGTGCGGGCGACTTCCTGCGCGACAAGGCGCCGAACCTGGTCGCCGTGTTCGCCACGACGGACGACGAGCAGAAGATAACCTTCTTCGCCGTCTGCGGCAAGAACGCCGTGGAGAAGGGCGTGAAGGCCGGCGACCTCATCAAGCAGGTCACCGCCATGACCGGCGGCAAGGGCGGCGGCAAGCCCGATTTCGCCATGGGCGGCGGCAAGGACATGCTCATGCTCGATAACGCGCTCGCCATGGTCGACAACTTCGTCGCCATGAAGCTCGGACTTTTGAAGGAGGAGAAGTAAAAATGCAAGACTGCCTGTTCTGCATGATAGCCAAGGGCGACATCCCGTCCAACAAGGTCTACGAGGACGAGAGCGTCCTCGCGTTCCGGGACATCAATCCCCAGGCTCCCACCCACATCCTGGTCATCCCCAAGGAGCACATCGCGGACTCCGCGGCTCAGATAACCGCCGAAAACTCCGCCGCCGTGGCCCACATCTTCGAGGTCATCGCCAAGATAGCCGCGCAGGAGGGCCTTGACGAAGGCTTCCGCGTCATAACCAACTCCGGCAAGGCCGCGGGCCAGACCGTCCCGCACCTGCACTTCCACATCCTCGCCGGCGCCGAGATGGCCGAAAAGCTCATATGAAAAACGCCCGGGCCTGAACGGCCGGGCAGGGGGGACCCCGCCGGGGTCCCCTTTGTTTTGCCCACGCCTAGCCTCGTTGACTTTACCTTCCAGGCGTGGTAAGATATTGTCAGGTTGTTGACAAAGGAGTTGATAGACATGCTTCTCACGCCAGAACAGCAGGCGATGCTGGACGGCGCCGAGGGCGAGGTCATGGCCAAGGTCATGCGCTCGCTCGTGATGTACGGCGAGACCTTCGGGGCTGAAAAGATGGTCCCCGTCACAAGCAAGTACGGACACACGGTCATCAGCTTCGGCATCGGCGTAATGAAGCCGGTGTACGAGCTCTACGACAAGCTGCTGGAGGCCGGTGCGGTCTCGAAGCAGCGCTTTTCCGCTGATCCTCTTCCGCTCGACCGCAAGGTCCCGTCGAATCTTCTTCAGGACATCATCTTCAAGCGCATCATGTACTCGGAGCAAAAGCGCTATGAGGCCCAGCTCGAGAAGTTCGGGCTGCTGAGCCGAGACGCCTACACCTGCGCCTGCTACCTCGACGAGGTGGGCAACAAGCCGGAAAAGGGCGAGGTGCTCTCCTGGGCGGAGTCCAGCGCCGTGGTGTACGCCAACAGCGTCCTCGGCGCAAGGTGCAACCGCAACTCCGGCATGCTGGAGCTGATGGGCTCCATCGCCGGCTGCGTGCCGTACTTCGGCCTGCTCACCGACGACGGGCGCAGGGCGGACTGGATAGTCGAGGTCAGGACGGAGAAGAAACCGGAGGCTCAGCTCCTCGGCTCGGCCATAGGCATGAAGGTCATGGAGCAGGTGCCGTACATAAAGGGCCTCGACAAGTGGCTCGGCACCGAGATAACGCCGGAAGTCTTGGCGTATCTCAAGGATTTCGGCGCAGCCACCGCCTCGAACGGCGCCGTGGGCCTCTACCACGTCGAAAACCTCACGCCCGAGGCGAAGGAGCAGGGCGAGGGCCTGATCCGCGAGGGCGCAAAGGTGTACGTCATAGACGACGCCGAGCTCGAGCGCGTGAAGGCGGGCTACCCCTGCGTTTGGAAGGACCTGAACGCAGCGCCGAAGCTCTGTTTCGTGGGCTGTCCGCACCTGACGCTGGGACAGCTCCAGAGCTGGACGGAGCGCATCGAAAAGTCCCTGCGTGAAAACGGCAAGAGCAAGGTCACGATCCCGACGGTGTTCACCGCCGCCCCGGCGACGATCAAGGAGTTTCAAAAGACCGTGTACGCCAAGCGCCTGGAGCGCACGGGAGTCATCCTCTCCTACATCTGCCCGCTGATGTACATGAATAACCCCCTCTCGGGCAAGATGCCGGTAATAACCTGCTCCAACAAGCTGCGGACGTACACCACGGCGAGGTACTACACCGAGGATGAGATCCTCTGCAAGATCACGGGAGGTGCGTGCTGATGAGCAGGGTATTCAAGGGGCGAGCGGTCGTCTCCGGGAGCTGCACGGCTCCGGCGCTGGTGTCGCACAGCGGCTTCAACACGCTGGCGAGCTTCCAGATGGCGATGATGTTCGGGGACAAGAAGGTCAAGTGCGGCGACCAGAACAACCCCGACCTCTACAAAAAGCCCATGAAGGGCACGGCGCTCTGCCTGCCCCAGACCATAGGCTCCACCACCGGCGGCATGGTGCTCTACACCGCCTGCGCCACGGATAACCAGCCCGCGTGCATGCTGTTTTCAAAGACCATAGACAGCCTTGCCGCCTCGGGCGCAATCCTGGCCGCCAACTGGACGGACGCCAACATGCCCGTCGTCGACCAGCTGGGCGACGAGTTCCTGGAATACGTAAAGGACGGCATGACGATCACCGTCGGACCCGACGGCACCGTGACAGCGGAATAGAAAAGACGCCCCCGTGAGGGGGCGCCTTTTTTGCTTTTCACCGGCGGAGGGCCGGTTCAGCTGTTCTGGTACTCGGACGGCGAGCTGCCTGTGAACTTCTTGAAAGTGGTGCTGAAATAGGCGATGTCGCGGAAGCCGACGCGCTCTGCGGCTTCGCTGACACGGCAGCGGCGCTCACGCAGGAGGTACATGGCCATGTGCATGCGGCAGGCGGTGATATAGCCGTTGAGGGTGTAGCCCGTCTCCTTTTTGAAGATGTGGCTGAGGTGTCCCTCGCTGAGCTCCACGCTGCGGGCCACGGCTCCGACGCTCAGCTCCGGGTCGTTGTAGTTGGCGTTTATGTACTCGATAGCCTGCATGACGTTCCGGTTCTTGGAGCTTATCTCGGCAAAGCCGCCGGGGCGCACCTGCTCCCGGCCACGTCCGGAGATGCGCTGCACGGCGGCCTCAAGCTCGCCGTCGTGGAAGGGCTTGAGCAGATAGTCCACCGCCCCGAGCTTGAGCGCCGACTGGGCGTAGGTGAAGTCGCTGTAAGCGGTGAGCAGGATCACGCTTGCACCGCAGCCCTCCTCTCGCAATCTGCGGAGCATCTCGAGCCCGTCCATGCGCGGCATGCGGATGTCGGTCACGACGATGTCCGGGTGCTCTCGCAGTATCGTCTCAAGCCCCGCCTCGCCGTTAGAGGCCTCGCCGACCACCTCGCAGTCCACTGAGGCCCAGTCCACGGCCATGACTATGCCCCGGCGCACCAGTTCCTCGTCCTCTATCACAACGACCTTCAGCATTTGTCCTCCTCCTTCCTCACAGCGGGCAGGCTTATTGCGACGCAGGTGCCGCATCCGTTCACCGGCGGGAAACGCAGGCCATAGGCGTCGCCGTAGTGCAGGCGGAGTATAGCGTCCACGTTCCTGAGCCCCAGGTGCTGTCCGCCCCGGCCTCCCTCGCGGAAGCGGCGCAGGCTCTCCTCCGACATGCCGCAGCCGTCGTCCACCACCGTGACCTCCAGCTCCGTACCGCTCAGCCGCGCGGTGACGGTTATGCTGCCGCCCGTGTCCGCAAGTCCGTGCAATATGGAGTTCTCCACGATGGGCTGGAGCATCAGCTTCGGCACCAGCACGTCCAGCGCCGAGTCGTCTATGTCCTTCACCAGCCGGAATTTCCCGGGGAAGCGGATGCTCTGTATCTCCACATATCTGTCCAGCGTCGTGAGCTCCTCGCCGAGCGTCACGAATTCGTCGCCGGAGATGCTGCTGCGCAGGATGTCCGCAAGGTCGGCGGCGACGGTGGCGACCGCGGGAACGCGGTTTATCTTGCCCATCCACTTCACGGTGTCGAGCGTGTTGTAGAGAAAATGCGGGTTGAGCTGCGCCTGCATCATGCGTATCTGTGCGTCGCTGAGCTCCTGGCGGCGGCGGACGGACTCCTCAAGGTGGGCGCCGAGGCGCTCGGTCATGCGGTTGAAGCGTCCGGCGAGCTGACCCAGCTCGTCCGTCGAGCGCACGTCGATGCGCGTGTCGAGGTTGCCCTCCTCCACCGCGCCCATGGCGGCGTTGAGCTCGCGCACGGGCTCGAAGAGCTGGCGGCTGAGCATCATGCTCACCAGTGCGCAGAGTGCTACGCAGATGACGATGGTCAGCGTCGCCACGAGGTAGAGCAGGCGCATGACCCAGTCCGCCACCGGCTCCGGCTGGCGGTAGAGCAGGAAAAAGCCCGTCTCCTCGCTCTCGCGCACATATATGCTGCCGCCCGTGCCGTCCGAGAGCGCCTGACCCGAGAGCAGCTGCTCCCTCAGCTGCGGCGCCAGGGTCTCGTCCCCGGAGTTTGCGGAGCGGTAGACGCAGTCCCAGTAGGGGTCGAGCAGCAGTATGCCGCCCGTGCCGACGTAGGCGGAAAAGAGCGCCTCCAGCTGGGCGGGGCTCAGGCTCATTACGGCGTAACCCACGGGCTCGGCGCCTTCGGTGACGGCGCATGCGGCAAGCATATAGCCCTCGCTGCCGGCGTAGGCCGTGTCCAGCGAGTCCGCGGCGGCGTTGAGCAGGCCCCAGTGCGTGCCGAGACTGCCTGCGCTGCCCGTGCCGGTGGTGAAGAGCAGCTCGCCATCCGCCGAGTAGAGCGCAAAGTCCGCCTGGCCCCTCAGCTCGCTCGAGAGGGTGTAGAGCGCGTCGTACACGCTCTGCGGCGGCTCTGCGCCGGGGTCGGAGAGCTCGGCACGGATGAGCGCGTCGTCCGAGAGCGCGTCGAGCACCTCCGCTCCGCCCACCAGCAGCGTGTCCAAGGCCCGTGCGGCTCCGGTGAGCTCCGCCTCCGCCGCATCCCGGGCGTTCCCCGCGAGCGTGACGCGGAAGATGTTGAGCATCAGCACCGTGAAGATGAGCAGCGGCACGACGCCTATGAGCAGAAAGGCCAGCAGCAGCTTGTTGCGGAAGGAGAGGTCACGCAGCTTTTTCATGTCCCCGCCCCCTCGATAAGCGCCGTCCAGCGCTCGATGAACTCCTCCTTGATGGAGCCGGCCCAGTGGACGTCGTAGTCGATGATGCCGAGCTCTGCCTCGCTGGGCAGGTCCTCGGGGGCGTGCACGTCGGTGCGGACGCTGCGGCGGCTGAGGTCCGAGACGAGCAGCTCCTGCACGTCCCGTCCGAGCACGAAGTCGAGGAAGGCGCGGGCGTTCTCCGGGTGCCGGGCGCCTTTTATCAGCGCGCACCCGTCGGGTACGGCGCTGGTGCCCTCGGCGGGGTAGACGATGGCCACCTCGGGCGAGAGCTGCTTGAGCGCGGTCTCCTCGAGCGTGACGCCTATGTAGCGGCTGCCGCTGCGCACGCTCTCGACCACGTCGCCGGAGTCGGGCAGTTCTCCGCCGTCGAGATTCGCCACCAGCTCGGCGAGGATGTCCCAGTCGTCGCCCTCGATGCAGGAAAAGAGCGTCAGCGCCGCCGTGTAGCCGGAGCCGGAGACGGTGGGGTCCGCAAAGGCGATGCGGCCCTTCCAGCGCGGGTCGAGCAGGTCGGCCCAGCCGGTGACCTCGCCCTCCGGGACGAGGCGGGTGTTGTAGACGAGCACCATGGGCAGGCTCGAGAAGGGCGTCCACAGGTCGTCGGCGGAGAGGCCGACGTCACGCAGATATTCCACGCCCTCGGGCTTGCAGGGCTCGAAGCAGTCCTCATAGGCAGCAAGGCTCTCCACACCGCCGCCGAACATGAGGTCGCACCGCGGTTCGCCGCTCTCGGCCTCCATGGCGATGCGCTCGAGCAGTTCGTTGCTGCCGCCGGTGACGACCTCGACCCAGATGCCCGTGCGCTGCTGGAACTCCTTGACGATGGGTCCGTAGACCTCCTCCTTGTGCGAGGTGTAGATGACCAGTCTCTCGCCCTCGCCGGGCGCAAAGCCGGAGACGTCCGTGCCCCCGGCGCAGCCGGAGAGCGCGAGCAGCAGTATCGTGAGCGCGAGGGCCAGGACGCGTTTCATCTATATCTCACCCGTTTCAAGGAAGTTTTCCAGCACTTTTTCAACGTTTTCGCACTGCAGGGCAAACTGAGCGCGGAGATTCGGGTCGGATGCGGCCATTATATAGCCTCGCCCGGCCTTTTTGAGCATGGGCGCGTCGTTCCAGTTGTCGCCGAAGGCCACGCACTCGTCGGGGGCGGCGCCCAGCGCTGTGCAGAGCGTCTCAAGGCCAAGGGCCTTGTCCGCAAGCGTGAAGTCCACCCAGTCCGGCCCGGCGGAGCACATGCTCAGGCGGCTGTCCCACTTCGGCCCGAGGGCGTGGCGCACCGGACCGGTCCCCTCCGGGCAGTAGGTGGCGAGCTTGATGATGTCCTCGGGCACGTCCTCCGGCCTGTCGATCACGGCGACGTTGTTGCCCTTCTCGACACGCATGAGGTGTTCATAGTCCGGGTCGCCGGGGAGGATGTAGCTCGTGTTTGCGCCGGAGATAAGCGGCCGTCCGCCGGGAAGGGCCAGTATGTCTCGCACGAGGTCGAGGGCCATGTCCCTGTCCATGACCGTCTTGCCCAGCACGGCGGCCTTGTTCTCCGGACCTGGGCCGTAGACAATGGCGCCGTTTTCGCAGAGATACGCCAGCTCGTCGCAGACCGGGGCGAACAGCGCCCGCAGCGAGTGATACTGCCGCCCGGAGGCGGGGCAGAAGGTCACGCCGTGCTGGCGCAGACGGAGTATAAGTTCAAAGAGTTTGTCGTCCAGCGCCTCCGAGCCGTAGGGGAGAAGTGTGCCGTCAATGTCGCTGACAATGAGTTTTATCATAAGAATGCACCCGAAAGTAAAAATGCGGCGGAGGCGAAAGCCCCCGCCGCTTCTTAAGCGGTTTTACTTCAGCTCGACCGAGCCGAGGGATATCAGCCTTCCGTTCCTTCGGCTGAATAATACCACACCGCTGCCGTCAAAGTCCATACGCACTTTCTCGCCTATGCGGTAGAGTACGCCGCCGAACACGACGCCGGTGAGCAGATAGTCGCCTATCCGGATTCGGACCGTG
>CAUAHS010000055.1 GCA_958428885.1 uncultured Eubacteriales bacterium | reverse complement strand
AATGACGTGCCGGTGGCACGTCAGAGCCGCGACCCGGCCTGCCCCGCAGGGCAGGTCGAATACCTCACGGCGTGCCAAAAAACCTGTCTGCATCGCAGACAGGTTTTTGTTTTGCCTTTTTTTAGAAAACTCTTGACTGTAAAGTGGGTTTATACCCTAAACTAGAGATAGAAACTGTCAGGAGGTGGGCGCATGACGATATCGGAGCTCGAGCGCAAAAGCGGGATGACGCGCGCGAACATACGTTTTTACGAGGGAGAGGGCCTCATCTCGCCCTCGCGTCGGGAAAACGGCTACCGCGACTATTCGGATGAGGACCTGGACGTCCTGCTGAGGGTACGGCTGCTGCGGACGCTGGGCGTGCCGCTCTCCGAGATACGCGACATGCAGTCCGGCGAGCTCGGCCTCGCCGCCGCGATGGACAGACAGATCGAGCGCCTGCGCCTCGAGCAGCGCGAGGCTGCGGACTCCGAGGCGGTCTGCCGCGACATCCGCGGCTCCGGCGAGAGCTTTGCGGCCCTCGACGCGCGCCATTGGCTCTCGGAGCTGGAGGCTCGTGGCGCGGGCGTTGCCCCGGAGCAGGACAGCGAGCCGCCGCTCATCTGTCCCTGGCGCCGCTTTTTTGCCAGGACCTTAGACATGACGCTCCTGGGCGTCCTGCCCGTCGCCGCCGCGACTTTTGCCTTCCGACTGAACTTCGACCCGACGGGCGTGGGAGCGAGCGCGGTCCGGACCATTGCCGCGCTCGTGCTCGCCATACTCCTGGAGCCCCTGGCGCTCCACTACTTCGGCACCACGCCCGGCAAGTGGCTGCTCGGCCTCTCCGTGGAGTCCGTGAACGGCGGGCGGCTCAGCGTGGCAGAGGCCCGGTGGCGCACGGGGGACGTCCTGCTCAGCGGCATGGGCCTGAACATCCCCATAGTCGGGACGATCCTCGAGATCATCGCCTGGCGGAAACATGCCAACGGCCGGCCGCTCAGCTGGGAGTCGGGCTCCGAGCTCCGGCTGAAAAACCGCAGCGACGGCGTGAACGCCGCGCTCTACATAGGCGCCATGGCGTTGATTCTGGGACTGTGGATTCTCACCGGCTTCTCCGCCGAGATGCCGAAAAACCGAGGTGCGATGAGCACGGAGGAGTTCCTCGAAAACTACGAGAGCCTCTCTGACCTCTACGGCATGGAGCACGGCGGCGACACGCTCACCGCCGACGGCTGGGTGCACGAGCCCTCGAACACCATCTATCTCGACATCGGCGACACGACGCTCGACTACGACTTCACCGAGGAGGACGGCGTGCTCACCCGCATCGAGCTCACCGCCTCGGCGGGCAGCAGCGCCGGTATCGTGAGCCCGCAGACGGACGAGATGATGCTCGTCGCCATGAGCTACGTCTGGGGCCGGGACGGCCTCGGCACGCTGAACGTCCGGGCACGCAGTGAGCTTCTGCGGACCATAAAGGACAGCGAGTTCCGCGGCTTTGATCTCCGCTCCGGCGGCGTCCACCTCCACTGCGAGGTGGAGTACAGCGGCCAGCTGACCGCGCTGGGCCTGATGCCCGGCGGCAGCGGCGAGGATATCGCCTTTGAGCTGCACTTCACCGCTGAGCAGGAGTGAGCCCGGACGCAAAAAAGTACCCCGGCCTGATTTCAGGCCGGGGCGCTGCTTTTACAGCCGTATCTTGCTGGGCGTTATCTCCGCTAGACTTGCGGCGCCGGTCATGAGCATGACGTTTTTGAGCTGGGCGCCGAGGCTCTCGGCGTAGAGCGTCACACCCTCGGCTCCGCCGCCGTGGGCCGCTACCACGAAGGGGCGGCCGATCATCACGGCGTCGGCTCCGAGCGCCAGGGCCTTGAAGATGTCCGTGCCGGTGCGTATCGCACCGTCGGCGATGATCTTGATGGAGTTGCCCACGGCGGCCCTCAGCTCGGGGATGACCTCGCAGGTGCCGGGGGCGGATTGGATGACACGTCCGCCGTGCGTGGAGACTATGATGCCGGCGCAGCCGGCCCTTGCGGCCTTTTCCGCGCCTTCGGCGGTCATGACGCCCTTGAGCAGGAAGGGTATCTTTACGGAACTCGTGAGCTCACGGAGCTCCGCCTCGCTCTTGGGACCGAGCTGGTTCACCGCCGAGCCCATGTTGGCAAAGCCCGCCGCATCCACGTCGCAGGCGAAGGCTATGCAGCCGGCGGCCTCCATCTCCCTGGCGCGGGAGATGAGCTTTTCGTTGTCGGCCCAGGGCTTGAGGGTGATGACGTTCAGGCCGTCGTTCTCCTTTGCCGCCTCAAGGCCGCAGGAGTATTGCTCCGGGTTGGCGTTGTCGCCGGTGAAGGGCAGTATGCCGGCGGCCTTTGCACCGCGCACGAGGGCGAAGGTCCAGTCGCGGTCGGTCATCGCGCCGTTGTAATTGTGGTTCATGCCGCCTATGGGGGCGGCGAAGATGGGGTACTTGAAGCTGCGGCCGAAGATGTTCAGCGTCGTGTCCTGGCCGTGGTTTTCATAGACCGTGTCCATGTTTATCTTCACACGGCTGAGGAACTCGGTGCAGTTGGTCCAGGAGGAGCCGTCGCCCATCGCACCGACTCCGGGGATCTCACCTCGGCAGGCGACGCCGTTGCAGACTTTGCAGACCCGGCAGTTGGGGCGCATTATCTCCCGCGCACGGCTCCAGACTTCGTCAAGCGTCATTCTGCTGCCTCCCATTGTTTATGAGCTTGATGACAACGAGCGTGCCGAGCATGAGCACGATGGCCACGGGCAGGGCGATGTAGGCGTTCGGCACAAAGCCCGCGACTATGTAGCTCACGCAGCTGACGGCGGCGCAGGTTATGGCGTAGGGCAGCTGGGTCGAGACGTGGTTGACGTGGTCGCACTGAGCGCCGGCGGAGGCCATGATGGTGGTGTCCGAGATGGGCGAGCAGTGGTCGCCGCAGACGGCGCCCGCCATGCAGGCGGAGACGCAGACGACGCCGTGGGGGTCGGTCAGCGGGAACACGGAGAGCGTGATGGGGATGAGTATGCCGAAGGTGCCCCAGCTGGTGCCGGTAGAGAAGGCGATGAAGCAGCCGATGAGGAACACTATGGCGGGCAGGAAGGCCTGGAAGCTCTTCGCCGAGGCACGCAGCGTGGTGTCAACAAAGACCGTCGCGCCGAGGGAGTCGGTCATGGCCTTGAGACTCCAGGCGAAGGTGAGGATGAGGATGGCGGGGACCATGGCCTTGAAGCCCTCGGGGATGCTGTTCATGACCTCGCGGAAGCTCATGGAGCGGCGGCAGAGGTAGTAGATGATGGCGAACACCAGCGCAAAGGCGCTGCCAAGCATGAGGCCCTGGGAGGCGTTGCAGCCGGAGAAGGCGTCCACAAAGCTCGTGCCGGTGAAGAAGTTGCCGGAGTAGAGCATGCCGAGCACGCAGCAGACGACGAGGACGATTATGGGCAGCACGAGGTCGAGCACACGGCCTTTGCCCTCGGGCACGTCCTCCTCCATGCCGGCGTAGGGGTTCTTGCCGGAGAAGAGGTCGCCGTTCTGGGCGTTCTTTTCAAACTTGGCCATCGGGCCGTAGTCGACCTTCATGACCGCGAGGCCTATCATCATGATGATGGTCAGCCAGGCGTAGAAGTTGAAGGGGATGGACTTGATGAACACCACGAGACCCTGGCCGTCCTCGACATAGCTGGCCACGGCGGCGGCCCAGGAGGAGATGGGAGCGATGATGCAGACGGGAGCGGCGGTGGCGTCGATGAGGTAGGCGAGCTTGGCGCGGGAAACGCCGTGCTTGTCGGTCACGGGACGCATGACGCTGCCCACGGTGAGGCAGTTGAAATAGTCGTCCACGAAGATGAGGATGCCGAGCGCGGTGGTGGCGAGCTGGGCGCCGACCCTCGTCTTGATACGCTTTGCCGCCCAGCGCCCGAAGGCCGCCGAACCGCCCGCGCGGTTCATGAGCGAGACCATGGCGCCGAGAATGACGAGGAAGATGAGGATGCCGACGTTGTAGCCGTCGGACAGCACGGAGACTATGCCGCCGTTGAAGATGTGCAGCACCGTGCCCTCGAAGCTGAAGTTCGAGTACAGCAGTCCGCCGGCGAGGATGCCGACGAAGAGGGAGGAGTAGACCTCCTTCGTTATGAGCGCGAGGACGATGGCGATGACCGGCGGCAGAAGCGACCAGGCCGTGCCGTAGAAGCTGCTCACAGCTTCCGTATCCCCGCCGTCCGCGAACACGCCGACGATCAGCGTGCAGAAGATGGCGGCCAGCACCGCGATGAGCGCGGGCAGCGCGCGGGGCGTTCGTTTCTTGTGCATGTTTTTTCTCCCACTCTCTGATTGTTTATTACAGACCGATATCCACAGGCCGCATTTGGCTCTGTGGATATCGGTTCCGTTTCAGTTTTCCATGAAGCGCGAGAGGAAGTCCCGCGTCTCGCTGTGCTGGGGGTTCCTGAAAAGGTCGCCCGGCGCACCCTGCTCCCAGATCACGCCGTCTTTCATGAACACGGCGTGGGTGGAGACGTCGCGCGCAAAGGCCATCTCGTGCGTGACGACCAGCATCGTCATGCCCTCCTGCGCCAGAGTGCGCATGACGGAGAGCACCTCGCCGACCATCTCGGGGTCGAGCGCACTGGTCGGCTCGTCAAAGAGCAGCACCTCCGGCTCCATGGCCAGCGCCCGGGCTATCGCCACGCGCTGCTTCTGGCCGCCGGATATCTGCCGCGGTCTTGCGTTTATATAGGGCGCCATGCCCACCTGCTCGAGGTATTTCATGGCGTTGGCCCTGGCGTCGGCCTTGCTCTTTTTGAGCACCTTGACCTGGCCTATCATGCAGTTTTCAAGCACGCTCATGTTGGCGAAGAGATTGAAGCTCTGGAACACCATGCCCACCTTTGCGCGGTAGGCCGAGGCGTTCACCTTGCCGGAGATGACGCTCTCGCCGTGGAAGAGCACGTCGCCGCTCGTCGGCGTCTCGAGGAGGTTTATGCAGCGCAAAAGCGTGCTCTTGCCGGAGCCGGAGGCCCCGATTATGCTCGTCACGTCGCCCTTGGAGACGGTGAAGTCTATGTCTCGCAGCACCTCGTTCTTGCCGAAGCTCTTGGAGAGGTGGCGCACCTCAAGTATCGGTCCCATCAGCGTCCCCCCCTTGCGCTTCCGTTGCTGTTTTGCAGGCTCTGGCGTATGCGCTCCCGATACTCGGGGCTGCGCTCGTCAAAGGGCGTGCCGCGGTCGGGGTAGTTGTAGGTGCCGGCGGCCATGGTGAGCTGGTCGGCCTGGACAAGCTCATAGCTGCTCTTGCCGTCCATGAGCTTCTCCACCCAGCGCAGGATGAACGAGGCGGTGAGCGTCACGGCGAGGTAGCCGACCATCTCTATCGTCGCGCTCGGGAAGTACATGTTGTTCAAGCCCACGAGCTGGCGGTGGAAGGCGAAGAACTCCATGAAGCCGATGATGAACATGACCGAGGTGTCCTTCACGTTGATTATAAAGTTGTTGCCTATCTGAGGCATGATGTTTCTCAGGGCCTGGGGCAGGATGACGCTGGTCATGGTCTGGTAGTGGTTCATGCCGATGGCCTTGGCGCCCTCGGTCTGCCCCGGGTCTATGGAGATGATGCCGCCGCGCACGCTCTCGGCCATGTACGCGCCGGTGTTTATGGAGACGATGAGTATTGCTGCCGCCCACATGCTGTCGAACCTGTACTGGTTGTTGGAGAAATAGGGCAGGCCGTAGAAGATGAACACCGCCTGCAGCACCATGGGGGTGCCGCGGAAGACCTCCACATAGATGCGCACAATGACCCGGATGAGCTTCAGAATGAAACGCTTAGGCCAGGGGTCGTTTTTAGTGTACGGTATCGTGTTGAGTATGCCGCAAATGAGACCGATGAGGCAGCCTATAGCCGTAGCCACCAGGGCGAGCAGCAGCGTGTTGCCCAGGTTGATGAGATAGGACTTCCAATAGACCGCTAGCAGGTCTCCTATATCACTTATGAGTGCGGAAAATCTGTCCATGTGGCGCTGTTCCCTTCCTTAGTTTGAGCACTGGGCTCAGATCTCGGGCTGGACGGAGATGGCGTAGGCCATGATGGTGTTGAAGTCGTCGGAGCTCATCTGGCTGAGGACGGCGTTCATGGCGTCGAGCAGGGTGGTGTTGCCCTTCTGGACGGAGATGCCGATGTTGACGTTCTCGGCGCGCTCCTCCTCGGTGGCGAACTGGAAGTCGCCGTCGGTGCCGGCGAAGTTCAGGATGACGAGGTTATCGTCCTTCTGGGCGGCGGCGGTGGCGGTGGGGACGTCGGTGCAGATGTAGTCGACCTGGCCGGTGGTGAGGCTCATTATCATGCTCGGCGCGGTCTCGGCGGGGGCTATGAGGTTGACGTCGGGGATCTGGGGCAGGCAGGAGTCGTACCAGATGGTGCCGCTCTGCGCGGTGGCGGTGCCGCCGGCGAGGTCGGCGATGCTGGTCGCGTCGGCATACTCGCTGTCCTTGGTGGTGACCACGACGATGTCGGCGTAGTAGTAGGGGCCGGCCATGTCGACCTGGGCCATGCGGTCGGCGGTCATGCTCTGGCCGGCGATGACGGCGTCATAGATGCCGCTCTGCACGCCGGGGACCAGGGAGTCCCAAGCGCTGGAGACGACCTCGAGGTCCCAGCCGTAGATGTCGCAGATGATCTTGGAGATCATGACGTCGTAGCCGTTGGCGTAGGAGCCGGACATGTTGGAGATGGCCACGCCGTTGTTGGAGTCGTCAACCTGGGTCCAGTTGTAGGGGGCGTAGGCGCACTCCATGGCGACGGTCAGCACGCCGTCCTCAACGCCCTGCACGGCGGCGGGGTCGATGTTCTCGGGGACGGTGAGGGAGGCGATAACGGCCTCGGCGGCCTCCTTGGGGTCAACTTCGGGGGCTTCGGTTTCGGTGACTGCCTCTTCGCCGCAGGCGGCGAGGGCGAAGACCATGCAGAGTGCAAGGACGAGTGCAAGGATCTTTCTCATTTTGTTTTACCTCTCTTCTTCGATTTTGCGGGTCTTGCTGGGATTTGCTGGGGCATGCTGGGGTAGAAGGCTCAGGCAAAACAAAAAAGCCATGAGCCCCTGTGTGAAGGACTCATGGCATGCAAAACGTGCACATTCCACAATACGATAGCGCTCCACAACAGTGACAGTCCGGCGGATATTCACCGACGGCCCGGTAACCGCAAGGGCAGACACCCAAACGATCCCTCGGCGGCATCCCCTTTCACTCCCACGGTGTTCTGCCGTGTTATCGGGAGCTACTCTTGTCAGCCGCGCCTCTATCTTCCATATGAAATTGTGTCCCATTATACCCCCAAAACCGGGTTTGTCAAGAGCCAATGTTAAGCAAAGGTAAAAAAACTGTTATAATTTCGGTCTGGCGCTCCCCAGGCGGGGAAAAACGTGTTATCATTTCAGCGTGACATAGAATTATAATGGGGTGTATGTGTGGATATCTTCAGCGTCATAACCATGTTTGGCGGCCTGGCCATGTTCCTCTACGGCATGGAGGTCATGGGCGAGGGCCTCAAAAAGAGTTCGGGCGATACGCTGCGCGTTCTGCTGCAGAAGCTGACGCGGAACACCTTTACGGGGCTGCTGACCGGCATGCTGGTCACTGCCATAATCCAGGCCTCCTCGGCCACGATAGTCCTGACGGTCGGCCTGCTGGCCGCAGGCATACTCACACTGCGGCAGGCGATCAGCATAGTCATGGGCGCGAACATCGGCACCACGATAACGGCGCAGATCATCCGCCTCATGGATATAGAGTCCTCCGGCAACATCGTGCTCGAGATATTCAAGCCCTCGACCCTCGCTCCGGCGGCACTCATAATCGGCATTATCCTCGTCATGTTCGTCAAAAAGAGCAGCGTCAAGGGCCCGGGCGAGATCTGCATGGGCTTCGGCATCCTCTTCACCGGCATGATGACTATGACCAACGCAGTTGCGCCCCTCGCGGAGTCCCAGACCTTTGTGGACCTGCTCACGCGCTTTTCCGAGATGCCCGTGCTCGAGATCATCGTCGGCATGGCCGTCACCGTCATCGTCCAGAGCAGCTCCGCCGTCGTCGGCATGCTGCAGGCGCTCTCCGTCACGGGGGCGATGACCTTCCAGCTGGTGTATCCGCTCATCATGGGCATCAACATAGGCACCTGCATCGTCACAGCCTTCCTCTGCTCCCTCGGCACCTCGAGGGACGCCAAGCGCACCGGTGTGGCGCACATCCTCTTCAACGTCATAGGCACAATCATCTTTATGATAGTCATGGGCATATTGGAGAGCACGGGAGTCATCACGGAGTTGATGGCAAAAACCGTGGACAGCGGCGACATTGCAAACTTCCAGAGCTTTTTCAACATCGCGACGGCCATCGTGCTGCTCCCCTTTGTGAACCAGCTCATGGAGCTCTCCATAAAGCTCATCCCCGCTGACGCGGAGGAGGAGACAAAGGCCGCCGAGCTCGCCATGCTGGACGAGAAACTGCTCGTCTCCCCGGCCCTCGCCATGGCCGAGGCAGCCGGCGCCATCGGCCGCATGGGTGCGCTGGCTTCCGAGAACATAGACGTCTCCCTCAAACAGCTGCACGGCTACGACGTGGGCGTGACCGCCGCCATAAACGCGCGCGAGGAGCGCATCGACCGCTTTGCAGACCGCGCGGACAACTTCCTCATAAAGCTCTCCCACAGCCTCCAGAGCGAGGGCGACGACGCGCGCATGAACCTGCTGATGCAGGCCGTGCCCGACTTTGAGCGCATCGGCGACCACGCGACGAACATAGACGAGCTGGCGGAGCGGCTGTGCGCACAGAAGGTGACGCTCTCCGACTATGCCAAGGGCGAGCTGACCGTCATAGGCGAAGCCGTGAGCGAGATCGTCAAGCTGACGGTCAACGCCTTTACCAGCGACGACAACGCCCAAGCCCGGCGTGTGGAGCCGCTGGAGGAGGTCATAGACGACATGGTCCTCCAGCTGAGGGACAACCACACCGAGCGCCTGCGCCGCGGCATCTGCACCGTCAACGGCGGTCTGGTGTTCCTGGAGACGCTGACCTACCTGGAGCGCGCGGCGGACCAGTGTTCGAGCATCGCGCTGCT
>CAUAHS010000054.1 GCA_958428885.1 uncultured Eubacteriales bacterium | reverse complement strand
GACCCTGCCGCCTTTGAAAAGGCGGGCGAAACTTTCAAACGCGCTTTGCGCGCGGCGTCAGGCCAGGTCGCGCGCGGTTTGGAGCATCTTGGCCATCTGTGCGCGGGTGAGGCTGCTGGTGGGGATGAGGCCGCTGTCGCTGCCCTCGACCACGCCGAGCGATATCAGCGTCGCCGTCGGCGTCTGCGCCCAGCCCGCCACGGACGAGGCGTCCGGGAACCGGCTCAGCTGCGAGGCGTCTGCGTCCGTATAGCTCACGCCCAGGGTCTTGAGCGCGCGGTACAGGAACGTGAAGCCCTCCTGCCGCGTCAGCGTGTCCGCCGGGGCGAACGTGCCCTCGCCCTTGCCCTCGGTTATCCCGTTGGCATACGCCCAGGCCACAGCCGTGGCGTAATATGCGCTGTCCGGTACGTCGGTGAACCCGGAACGGTCGCTCACCGCCGGCGATCCCGCCGCTCGGTACAGCATCAGCACAAAGTCACAGCGCTTCATCGACTGGTCCGGACCGAACTGCGTGTCCGTGATGCCCGTCACGATGCCGTCCTTGTACAGAGCCTTCACATAGCTCTCCGCCCAGTGTCCACGCATGTCCGCGAACTCCGTCTCCAGCTTCACGGATACCTCGCTCTCCAGCCCGGCGGCGGAGACTATTATCTTGCCCTCGGCCCCCGGCGCTCCCGTCGCCGTGAACAGGCCGTCCTTCGTTATCGTGCCTATGCTGCCGCTCACCGAGTACATCACGTCCTCCGCGTTCATGTACACGTCACGCAGCAGATACTTCGCCGCGACCTTCAGACTCAGCGTCTCGCCCTGCTCGAGCACCGCGCTCGTCAGCGCCGTCCCGCTCTCCGCATCAGTCACGCTCAGGGCGTCCGCCTTCGTTATCACGTGCAGCGTGCCGCTGCCGTAGGCCGAGCCGGAGCTGAGCCTTATCGTGTCCGTCCCCGCCGAGGCCGGGGCGGTGTATACGTTCCCGCTCACGCTCCCGCGCGAGGCCGAGGCCGTCACATTTGGCGTCTCCACCGTCCGCAGCGCGTTGTCCGTCGCCGCATAGCCGAGCTCCAGCGCGCTGCCGGCGAGAATATATGCGCCGTCCTGCTCTATGAACAGGTTCCGCGCGCTGCCGGAGGCCGGACTGTCCGTCACAAACAGGATGTACGAGCACACCGAGCGCAGCGAGCCGTCCGAGGGCTCGTTCACTATCGTGTAGCCGCTCTTGCCCGGCATCCTCAGCGCCAGCGTTGAGGAGCCGCCGCCGTCCATGTTCACCACAGTCGTGCAGCCCATCGAAATCATGTCCTCCGCCAGCTCACGCAGCGTCGAGCCCTTCGACGCCGTCGTGCGCCCGTCCATGACGAGGTACACCACCGTCCCGTCGCTCTTTATGCCTATCGCCGTCCGGGGGTTCGTCGCCGTGATGGAGCTGTCCCAGCCGTCCTCGTCGAACACCTTGCCGTCCTTGGCAATGATGTTGCCGCTGCCGGAGACCCAGTCCTGCTGCGCCAGCGTAGCGTCCGAGCACTTGGTCGAGAGCGTCACGCGGTCGCCCACCGAGAACTTCGCCAGCGCCGCATCCTGTCCAGCCGCGTCGGAGGCCGTCAGGATGACGTAGCCCTCGCCTATCGGCACGCTCTTTTCGCCCTGGATGATGTCCGCCACCTCGAGCTGCATCGTCCCGTCAAGCGTGATCTCGCCCGAGAGCACCTTCAGCCTCACGTACCAGCCGGAGGTCGAGGTGCGGGTCGACACCGTGGAGAAATACTCGCTGTACAGATACACCCCGTTGTCCGCGCGGGTCTTGTTCAGGTGCGTCGTCGTCACCGAGGTGCCCTGCGTGTCGTTCTGGAGCGTTATGTAAACTTCCGGCTTGTAGCTCGCATAGGCTCTGCCGTTGGTGAAGCCGATGGCGCTGTTGCCCTCGGGCGAGGACTTGTAGACGCCGTCCTCTACGACCATGCCGCAGGGGATGCGGGTCTCCCAATAGCCGAAGTCGGCGTTTATGGCGCCCACGACGTTGTAGCCCAGGCCCTCGGCGTAGCTTATCATCTGCGTGATGGTCATGCCGCCGTAGATGGTGTCGCAGGCGAGGACTATGGGGTAGATGGAGCTGCCGGGCTTGTTTTCAACGAGGAAGGTCTCGTTCCGGCTGCCGGAGGCATTGTACGAGAAGGCGTTCTCGTAGGTGAAGCCGCTCGCGAGGCTCCAGCGGTTGGTGTACACGGCCTGACCGGTGCCGGAGCCGTAGGCGAGGACGCCGGTGGTCAGCAGCAGGCAGGCGAGGATGAGGCAGAGCAGACGTTTCTTCATGTTTCTTCCTTTCTCAGACATGGCCGAACAGCGCGAGTCCCAGGCAGTAGCTCAGGATGTTTGCGGCCAGGGTCAGCAAAAAGAGCTTCTTCGAGCGGCCGCAGGCGTAGGCGTATACGGCGTATTCGACGGCGACTACGGCGCACTCGAGCGGGTAGACGAGCCAGTGGAGCCCGTCCCGGGGCAGGCAGGTCAGCAGCAGGTTCAGCGCCAGGTTGGTGGCGACATTCAGTGCGGCGCAGAGCACGAGGAAGGCTGCGTCCCGCCGGTAAGTTATGGCGAGGAACACCGTCTCGACCACGACGGTGAGGAGCGCCGCCCAAAGCAGCTCGGCGTTCACTTGCCGTCCCTGTCCTTTCTGCGGGAGCGGATGGCCTTGACCGCGATGGCGACGACGACCACCGCCGCGACGATGATGAGCAGCGGCACGCCGATGAACACGGCGAAGCTCGCCCCCGTGGCGACATCGGCGAGGGCAAAGAGCGTGAAGCAGCCGGCGAAGGCGAGCGCCAGCGTCAGGATGCGCAGGGCTTTTTTCATTTCTTCTTCCTCCTCGCTTGCCCGGGCGGCTCGGCGTCCGAGCGCATCTTTTTACCTGAGCGTATGATTATGACCGCGGCGGCGATGACGACTATCGCCAGCACCACGAGCACCGCCTGTATGCCGATGAACACCGTGAGCACCGTCCCGGCGGAGTCGGCGAGGGCGAAGAGCGTGAAGCAGCTGGCGAAGGCGAGCGCCAGCAGCGCGATATGGAGCAGCTTTTTCATCTGTGCTTCTTTCTGACGACAAAGGCCGAGACGAGGATGACCGCCACGGCGGCGACCAGGACCAGGGCGACGATGAGCGGGGCGTTCGTGCCCGTTGTGGGCTCCGGCTCGACGGCGATGTCCGCAAAGGCGGGGACGGCGAGGCAGAGCGCCGCCGCGGCGGCGGAGAGGATGGCTTTCAGTTTTTTCATACCGGCACCTCCGATAGTTTCTTTTCCGCGTATATGATGGCCGCCAGACCGGCGGCGAAGGAGACGAGGATGAGCGCGCTGTTCCAGACCCCGGTGAGGCTTATGAGCTGGCCCGCGAGCGTTCCGGGCCAGAGCGCTGCGGCGGCAAGGCCGAAGGCGAAGCCGGGGCTCTCCGGCATGGCGCGGTAGATGAGCCAGAGCGTGACGGGCATGGTGAGGTTCAGCAGCAGCTGCCCGGCGAGCGCGGGGGCGGCCCAGGCGGCGCAGAAGGCGGCGAGCACCGCGGCGGCGGGCACGGAGATGAGCGCGGTCCGGCCGGGACCGAGCCTGTCGCAGACAAAGCCGCCGAGACTCTTGCCCGCAAAGACCAAAACAGCCGTCACGAGGCCCATAGCCGCGGTGGTTTTCCAGGGAAAGTCCGCCGCACAGCCGCCTATCGCACGGACGGCGACGGCGAGGGTGAGCGCTGCGACGGCGCCCCAGGGCACGCGGCTTGGCGGACGCCTGACGAGTTCCGGCTCGTCCCTGGCCGAGAGCCACATTGCGGCGGCGGCAAGCAGCGCGGCGGCGCAGAGCCAGAGCCTGAGCTCCGGCCAGAGCGTGCCGAGCGCGAGCCCGACGGCTCCAGGCGCGACGAACACGCCCAGAGGCCCGGCATTTGAGCAGCCCTTGAGCGTGACCGTGCCGCCCGCGACGTGAAAGACGCAGTTGCCGAGCCCGAGGACCGCGGCGGCCGCATAGCCCGGCATGGGCAGCAGCGCGGCTATGGCGCAGAGGGCGAGTCCCAGGGCGGCAAGCCGCTCATGCCGCCGGAGCGAGTCCGTCAGCAATCCGGCGACGCACTGTAACGTGAAGGCGACGGTATTATATATGACCAAGGCAAGCGCCGGATCCCCGCCCGAAGCCGCAACCGGACCGAACAGCGCCGCAGCGCAGACGGCGTCCGTCAGGAAGTGGGCGAGGGCGTTTAAAATCAGCAGTTTCATGTGTCCGCACCCCGTTTTTATGACGCCGGGAGCCCCTCTTTGTTCCCTGCCAGTTTAACACAGCCGCGGCGGATTTGTCGATGGTGGTTTTTTCACACAGACGTGTCCGCCCCGCGCAAAAGCGCAAAAAAACGCCGCCCCTCCGGGCGGCGGTCTCTCATTTGGCCTCGATCAATATGACGTTTTTCGTCAGGTCAACGCTTTTGAGCGTGCCGGCCACGGTCTTGCGCGCGCCCAGCATGTCCGTCAGCGTCACGCCGTTTTCGTCCACGCTGATGCCGGAGACGTAGTTCATCACCGGCCTGCGCTCGCCGTTCACCAGCTCGAAGGCGTCCGAAAGGCACATGCTTATTCCCCCTTTACCAGCCGGAGTGCCTCGTCCAGCTTGTCGTTGCAGTGGTCAAAGTAGTGGACGGCCTCCGCCACCAGCGTCGCCGCCTCCAGTTTGCCCTGCTTCTCCAGCGAGTGCGCCACACCGTGCAGCTCCGCCGCGTGGCTCCGGTTGTGCTCCGACATGTAGCTCATCAGCGCCAGAGTCTGCTCCGGCGTCAGCTCCGGCACCTCGGCGCCGTGCTCGTGGTGGTGGCCGCAGACGTGCTCGTGCGCATGCTCGTGCTCGTGCTCATGCCCGTGTTCGCCGCAGCAGCCGGCGTGACCGTGTCCGCCCTCGTGCAGGGCTATGTGTTTTGTAAACATATTCATGCCTCCTTCGGGCATATCCGCGCCTGGGCGGCCGCCCGCCTCATAAATCATATCACAGCCGCACCCCACATTCAACAAAAATTCCTCCGCCCCCGCCCGCCGGGGCTCCGGATGAGCAAATAACCATATGCTGGCAGAATTTATGCCCTCATTGCACATTATTGACATACCAGGGCAAAAAATTTGCACAAACTCAAATAGAATTGTACAGTAACCCTTGAAAAACGGGGACCGATGTGGTATTTTGTTAAATGAAAAGCAAATGTCAGAAAGAATACATTTTCGCGTCTGACGAATGTTTTTGGAGAGCCCGCCTGAGTAGGCGCGCGCTCCTTTCCATATAGGGACATAAGGGAGGATTTTGCAGTATGGGCGAGAGCAGGGCAAAGATAATCGCACTGGCGGGAAAGGGCGGAGTCGGCAAGACCTCGCTGGCGGCGTCCATCGTCCGCGTGCTGACGGAGGACCGCCCGGGCTCCAAGATCCTGGCCATAGACGCGGACCCCGCCGTCGGCCTCTCCACGGCGCTGGGCATCAAGGTCACCTCCTCGCTGGACGACATCCGCCGCGCTGTCATCAAGAGCGCCGAGGACGGCCGCCCCCGCGAGGCCATAGAGATGCTCAACGAGTCCCGCTTCAGGATATTCGACACGATGGTCGAGACCAAGGGCTTTTCCTTCCTCGCCATAGGCCGCCCGGAGAACGAGGGCTGCTATTGCAGCGTCAACGCGTATTTGAAGGAAGTCGTAAGCATGCTGGCCAACGACTTCGACTATGTTGTTATAGACGGCGAGGCGGGTATCGAGCAGATACAGCGCCGTGTCATGGAGAAGGTCACGCACCTCATCCTCATCTCGGACCAGAGCCGGAAGGGGACGAAGGTCGCTGAGACGATAAAGGAAGTCGCGGACGAGCTGGTGATGTACGACCACATCGGCGCCATCATCAACCGGGTCACGAACCCGGAGCTCAACCAGTACATCCAGATACCCGGCGTGGAGATCCTGGCGTTCATCGCCGCGGACGACACCCATGCCGCCAACGACATCCAGGGCAAGAGCGTCTTTGAGCTCCCCCAGGATTCCCAGGTGCTCTACGGAGTGAGGGAAGCACTCCGAAAAATAGAGATTTTATAAGAGAGGTGTAAACATTTGAAAGATCTAAAGCATCTGATCTACTTTGAGAACCTGCTCGACGAGACGAATAACGAGCTGGTCCGCAAGGCTAAGGAAGACGGCAAGCTCGCCCTGGGCTTCACCTGCTACCACATGCCTGAGGTGCTTCTCAACGTAGACAACTGCTTCTCCGTGCGAATGCGCGCGCCCAATACCGGCAGTGTGGACATAGCCTCTTACTACATGTCCAACTACACCTGCGAGTATTGCCGCGCCCTGCTGGAGAGGTCTATCGAGGGCGGCTACAATTTCCTGGACGGCATCTGCGGCGTCGACGCATGTGCGCAGATGAACCGCTGCATGGAGAATATCGAGCTGCTCAAGTGCGTTGACAAGCCGAACTTCTTCGTCACCCACGCGGACATCCCCTATAAGTACACCGACTACACCCTCAAGCACTACGTCACCCAGATGCAGAATCGCGTGCTCAACACGATGCACGAGAAGCTGGGCGTGGACATCTCGGACGCCGCGCTGCGTGACGCAGTCGCGCGCCACAACGAGATCTGCCGGGTCATGACCGAGATAAGCGAGTTCCGCAAGCTCGACAATCCGCCCATCACCGGCTATGAGTTCCACATCATCAACATGGTCAGCTTCTGCTGCCCGCAGCAGCTCATCCTGCCCTATCTGCAGGAGACCCTGGAAGAGATCCGCAACCGCGAGGTCGATGCGAAGCCCTGGTACCGCTGCCGTGTGGGCATCGTCGGCTCCGAGGTGGACGACCCCAACCTTACCCGTATGCTCGAGGATGCAGGCGCGTTCATAGCGTTCGACCGCTTCTGCTTCGGCGTGTTCCCCGGCAGGGAAGTAATAGAGCTGAACGACGAGGAGCCCGCTCTCGTCCAGATCTGCCGCCACTATCTGCTTACGAGCGAATGCCCGCGCTTCATGTCGGACGAGAAGATCAACCAGCGTCGTGAGACCGCCGACCGCCTTGCCCGCGAGTTCAAGGCCGACGGCATCATCTACGAGAACGTCAAGTTCTGCGACTTCTGGGGCTTCGAGCGCGCCCTGGCCAGCCACATCCAGCATGAGGAATACGGCCACCCCGTGCTCACCATCGACCGTCCCTACAACGCCAAGACATCCGGCCAGCTCCGCACCCGCTTCCAGGCCTTCGTGGAATCCCTGGAGATAAAACGCATCCAGCAGGGCAAGGAGGTCAAATAAGATGCTGAAAACCAATATCGAGTGGATAAAGAAAAACGTCCCGGGCGACCTCAAGATCTGGAAGGAAATGATCTCCGAGATCGACTGGAAGGACGTCAAGAAAAAACAGCTCAACAAGATGCGCATGGACAAGGAGCGCATCCAGAGCGAGGTCCGCGACTTCATCGCCCTCTCTCCGGCCGAGAAGTGGGACCGCTTCATAAACGGCGAGCGCCAGCTCGGCCGCCTGTATCAGAAGGGCGCCATAGCCTTCACGAGGCGTGAGTGGAAGGGCGTCGAGTCCACCGCCCGCGACTTCCAGAACTGGCTCATCCTCTGGGCCGACATGCTCAAGATGGTCATGCGTGACCCGATGAGCATCGCCCTCGGCCTCTTTGAGTACCGCTGGTTCAGCTCCTACCTCGCCTCCGTCGCGTTCTTCGACCGCAACACCCTCGGCTACCGCGGCAGAGCCGTCACCATGAACCGCCTGCTGCTCGCCGACGTGTACCGCTACGTCGAGAACGTCATCTCCACGCTGCTCATGGCCGACCGCCGCATCGGAGGCAACGACAAGATCAACAGCAAGCTCATGCTGTTCGACGAGATGACGATGGCCCAGATGATGGCCGGTTTCCCGGGCCTCATCGGCATACCCTATCAGCTCATCCCGATGTTCCTGGTCTCCGAGCTCGACCAGCTCATCTGCATCCCCTACATCGACGCGGTCGAGAGCTACGGCCTGCCCTCCGACACCTGCCCGGTGCCCACCAGCGAGAGCGGCTGCGCCATCATCGACGCCCTGCCGCACTGCGGTCTCGGCTTCATCTCCACCTCCACCCCCTGCGACGGCTCCGACATGGCCACCAGCTTCCAGGATCGCCGCCTGAAGCAGATCGGCCTGCCGACCTACCCGCTCACGCTGCCCGTCCGCTACGACGACGAGGACACCGTCGAGTGCGGCGCCCAGGATATGTGGCACTGCATCAAGTGGGTCGAGGAGATCACCGGCGAGAAGTGGGATTGGGAGCACTACTTCACCGTCATCCGCCGCTTCAACGAGCAGACGAAGATGGAGATGGAGAAGTGGGAGATGAACTCCACCCCGTATCCGCAGCTGATCGGCCCCTGCTACGAGCTGTTCCGCAAGTGGAACTACGAGATGGACGGCGGCCTGGAGCCCAGCGTCATGAAGACCTTCTACAAGGTCCGCAAGCTGATGTACCAGTCCTACGAGGAGAAGTGCAACCCGTACCGCCACCCGATGAAGTACCGCGCCGTTGTCTGGAGCTGCCCGGCCCACTACTACGCGAACTTCTCCAACTGGCTGGCCAACGCCTGGGGCATGGGCGTCCTCGTCGAGATGGAGAGCCTCAACTTCACCAAGCAGCTTGAGACCGAGGACCACGAGGAAGCCATCCGCGACCTCGCCCGCCTGTACGAGCGCATGGTCATGCGCAAGCACACCAACGGCGGCTACGTCCACGTTCTCGACGAGCTGTGGAAGGTCTGCGAGCAGTTCAACGCCAACTTCATCATCATGTACCAGCACGTCTGCTGCAAGACCATGGCCGGTCTGCAGGGCCTATTCGACGAGCAGGCCCGCGAGCGCGGACTGCACCTCATCTGGGTCGAGCACGACCTCATGGACCCGCGTACCGTCTCCCGCCGCGACATGCGTGCCAAGGTCACCAACTACATGCGTGCCATCATTCAGGCGGAGCCCACGGACGAGAGCCTCATAGAGTTCGAGGACGACATCACCTGGTAAGTCTCTTGTGATCCAATAAAAAGATTATTAGGAGGAAGAATATATAATGAAGTACTACGGAGGATGCGACGTCGGCTCCACCTACACGAAGGCCGTTATACTTGACGAGA
>CAUAHS010000053.1 GCA_958428885.1 uncultured Eubacteriales bacterium | reverse complement strand
CTTTCAAGTCATAAGTTCTGCCGCAGGGAAGCGGCAGCCTGTTCGCTAAGTAATCCGGTCAAATTCATAATATATTTATTATCCATAAAAGTCAATAGGAATTAAAACCGGAAGATATAAAATTATCACAAAAATTTGCTACAAAAACGACAAATCCCCCCTTGCAAAGAGGGCGAGTTTATTTTATACTTTAATAGAAGTCGAATGAGGCTTGAAAATCAAAAGCGGAGGAGCGTGCAGCCCGTGGAAGAGGACATGAGGATCAAAAAGGTCTCCGCCTCGGAGCAGGTCTGCGAGGCGATACAAGAGCAGATAAGCGCCGGGGCCTGGAAGGTCGGGGACAAGCTCCCGTCCGAGAGCGACCTCGCCGCCAAATTCGGCGTGAACCGCCTGACCGTGCGCATGGCGCTGCAAAAGCTCAACGCCCTCGGCATAGTGGAGACGCGCACGGGCAGCGGTACCTTTGTCATAGAGTTCGACTTCGAGAGCTACCTCAAGACCGCCTCGCGCTTTTACGAGCAGAGCGGCATGATGCAGAGCGTGCAGGAGTTCCGCATCCACATAGAGATCGAGTGCGCCCGCCTCGCCATTGAGCGTGCCACGCCGGAGGACCTTGAGGAGCTGGAGCGCCTCGCCCTCAGGCACCGGGAGGCCTGGGCGGAGACGGAGGGGCTCACGCACGAGGAGTGGTGCAAGCGCGTCGCCGCCGCGGACCTCGCCTTTCACGAGCACGTCTGCCGCATCTCGCACAACCCGCTCTATGCCTACGCCTTCGCCGTCGCGCGCGAGCCGATACACCAGTACATGCTCTTCTGCCTCTCCAAGTGGATGCCGGAGCTGGTGCGGAATTTCCGGCTCGACCGCCACCGCGATATCCACTACTGCATCTATGAGTCCATAAAAAACCGCGACTTCGCCGCCTGCCAGAGCGACTATGCCGCGATGATAGAGTCCTACACAAGAGTGAACTGGTCCATGCCCGAAGTGGGTTGAGGACGAGAGATATGGGAGGGAAAGCGGCCCGTCAGGGCCGCTTTTCTTTGTCTGGCAAAAAGGCCGTTCCGGCCTTTTTGCCAAAGCCCCCGGCTTGAGGCCGATGGGAGCTGCTGCACGGCTGCGCGCGCCCTGAGGGCACACTTGCCGTGCAAGAGGTGTTTTTTCCGAGGTACACGCCCCCGGAAAAAACTTATTGCAATTTTGGCTTGACAGCGTTGTCCTACACATGTAGTATAGTCCCATACTACACTTGTAGGAGGGAGACGCATGAAGCTGACGGAGGCCGAGTGGTCGGTGATGGAGGCGCTGTGGGCGGGGGAGAGTTTCTCACTCGGCGAGCTCACGCGCGCGCTCTATCCGGAGCACGGCTGGAGCAAGAACACGGTGCACACCTTCCTGACACGCATGGAGGCCAAGGGCCTTGTGAAGATAGACCGCAGCTCTCCGGCGCCGTATTCGGCGGCGGCGGCTCGGGAGGACTGCGCCCGGCAGGAGCGGGACGAGCTGCTGCGGAAGGTCTACGGCGGTGCGGCGGGGGACCTCATCGCAGCGTTTTTGAAGGAGACGCACATCTCCGCGGACGAGGCGGCAAGGCTCCGGCGGATGCTCGACGAGATGGAGGTGTAGCCGTGGGGAACATCTGGGAGTTCCTTTTGCAGACGCTCACCGTCTCACTGGCCGCCGTAGTGCTGCTCATCGTGAAATACCTGCTGGCGGACAAGCTCTCGCCGCGCTGGCAGTACGGCATCTGGGGCCTCTTGGCGCTGCGTGTGCTCATCCCGGCGGGGATGACGAGGCAGGTGCTGCTGCCTCTGCCCGAGCTTGTGGACATGTGCAAGACGGCGGCGGAGCGCGGTCTCTCCTCGGCCTATGCCGGACCCTGGGACGCCATGGACGCCAAAAGCGTCCTGCCCTGGCCCTCCGGCTCGCCGGAGAGCGTCACGGACTGGCTGTTTGTCCTCTACGCGCTCGGCGCAGCGGCTTATCTGCTTTGGAAGGCGGCGGCCTATGTGCGTCTGCGTCTGGTGCTGCGCCGGGGAGGGCAGGTTTCGGCGGAGGTGTCGGCGCAGATATCCTCCGTGTGCAAAAAGTACGGTCTGCGGGCGAGCCGTGCCGTGGAGGTCGAGGGCCTGCCCACGGCCTTCGTCTGCGGAGTTTTCCGGCCCGTGCTCGCCGTGCCCAAGGGCGGCGTGGACGACAAGGTGCTGCTCCACGAGCTGCTGCACCTGAAGTATTTCGACGCGGCTCAGGGCATCTTCTGGTGCCTCGTCCGCGCGCTGCACTGGTGCAATCCCTTCATGCACTACGTCCTGGACCGCGTGGGCAACGACCTCGAGTCCCTCTGCGACCAGCGTGTGCTGGAGCGCCTCGAGGGCGAGGAGAGACGCGAATACGGCGGAATATTGCTCGGCATGGCAAACTCGAAATACGCCCGCGCTCCGGGGACGAGCTCCATCTCCAACGGCGGCAGGAACATCTCCCGCCGCATCTCGGCCATCGTGCGCTTCAAGCTCTATCCGCGCGGCATGGCCCTGGCCTCGGTCTGCATAGCCGTCGTGCTCGCGACGCCGCTGCTGCTCGGCACGGCGAGCGCGGACATTGGGCACATGTACCCCAACGAGCTCGACGGGCTCGACCGCAGCCTCGCCGCCGCGCGCACCACACGCTGCCGGACCCCCGCTGCGGCCCTGGACACTTACGCCAAGGGGCTCCTCTACGATAACGGCGTCTTCCTCGCCGCCGCCTCGCCCTTTGAAAAGCACGAGGAGCTGTACGAGGGCATGCGCGGGAGCCGAGCCGAGGGCTGGGTGGCCTGCCACTACGAGGCCGTGCCCGAGCAGTACTTCATCGACACCGGCTCGGGCTATCTCATAAACAACCTCGTGAGCTCGGAGAACGGCTGCGAGGCGGAGCTGGTGCTCACGGTAAACTACGCAGCCGACCTCGAAAACGGCGGCTGGCTCGAGGATGAGGACGGCGACACGCTCACCGGCCTCTACGTCGTGCCTGTGCGAGCCTACAAGGCCGAGGGCTGGGTCGTGGAGGAGACGGGCGAGCGGCTTTTCATCCCAATCACGGACTTCATGGTGAGCGACCCCGTGTCCCTTGCCCGCTGGGGAAATGATATCCTGCCCTGGCGCGACACCGTGAGCGTGGAGCGCGAGACCGGCACGGTTACGCTCCGGCGGAACCTCTACGCCGTGGCCTCGGACTCGAGTATTGGCCTCGCGGGCGTGCCGCAGGGCTATTCCGACAGCGTTTACAGGCCCGACGCCGTGTTCCGCGCCATGGCGGAGCTCTTCTGCGTGGAATATGCCTGCAACGAGGCCAACTTGCCTCAGAGCGGGGCGAAGCTGGAGATGCTCCCGCTGGGCTCTCCGGACGAGACCTATGCCTTCGACGGCACGGAGTATGAGAGCAGCGGGTGGCGCAGCGACAGCTGGGACGGGAAGGTCTATACCATGTCCGAGGAGTTCCGCTACGACGCACCGCTGCTGCCGGAGCCGGAGTTCAAGGCCGCCGCCGTGCGCATCACGCTCGACGGCGAGGTGGTGGACGAATTCGTCATGGAAGGAGGCGCGGCGAATGGAGGAGCGTAAGGGCCTTTATAGATCTCTGGGCAGGATAGCCTGGGGCTACGCATTCATATACCTGAACTTCAACCTGGGCTCCATCGACATCCTGCCGGCGTGGGCGGGCTGGCTGCTCATCTATTCCGCCCTGCCCGGCATCGCAGGGGCGGGAGAGCCCTCGGCGCTGCTGCTGCGCCCGCTCTGCGGCCTGCTTGCGGCCTGGGAGGGCCTCACCTGGGTGCTGACGGCGGTGGGGGAGCCTACGGAGCTCTGGGGCCTCTGGCTGATAGCCGCGGTGCTGACGCTCTACGTCCACTTCCAGCTCTTCACGAACCTCGCCTCCGCCGCGGAACGCTTCGGCTGTCCCCAGCGGCGCAGCCTGCTTGTGCTCCGGACGGTGAACGTCGTGTTCACAACGCTGCTCTCCCTGCCCCTCCCGCTAGACGAGGGCGACACCTGGTTCATCTGGCCCTTCCTCGCACTCACGCTGGTGATAATCGTCTGGACGATAGTCGTGATGAACACCTTCCAGGCCAGCCTGAGGGACGGCATGGGCGAGGAGCCCGCACAGTAAAAAAAGAGCCCCCCTCGGGGGGCTCTTTTTTTATTCCATTTCTATCGTGTACCAGAGATTCAAACCATTGTTGTACAGTGTGGGATACAACTCTTCGGAGAGCAGCACTTCCTCCGGCGTGGCGACGGCGAGATAGAGCAGAGCGTCCCGAGGCTCATCGGGGAAGCTGTCGTCCTGGTATATGGGGTTGCCGAACCAGCGGAACCTCACCTCGATGAGGGAGGCAAGGCGCTCGCCGTCAAAGTAGAAGTGCTCACCATAACTCCATATGTCGCTGGCGTAGCCCACGGTATCGCGCAGGTCATATACCGGGCCAGCAACATAGATGCCATCCGCGTCTGGGACGAGCGAGTGCACGAGGCCGTGCTGCTCTACCAACGCCCAATCCTCGCCGGTGACGAAGCTCGCGCCGACATCTTCCTCGGAGCGGGGCAGCTCCAGGTCCTGCAATATCTCCCCCGCGCACGAGAGCTGCACGATGCGGAGCGCTGTATCCCCGCGCTCGAGCAGCAGCACGCCGCCGACTCCCGGGACTTCGACGATGTCATATACCTCAAAGCCCTCCAGCGCGAGGCGGAAGCTCTCCGGGACGGGCACGTACTCCTCCAGCTCCTCGTCCGGCTCGGTTTCCAGGCTGTATATCTGGCCGCTCTGCCAGATATATTCCCCGCCCTCGCCGCGGGAGTAGAGCTCCACAGTGATAATGCAGCAGCTGATGTAATTATAGGTGCGCAGCTCATAGCTGGAGCCGCCGATGACGTTGCAGTCGTACTCGCGGATATGGCCCCCCTCGTCCTTGGTGACCGAGGCTCTGACGAGGGTGTCCTCAGGCACGGGTAACCGCAGGCGCAGCTGCTCGCAGATCGCGTTGAAGCGCTCCTCGGTCTCCTGCCGGCCCCAGCGGTCTATGGTGATTGGCCAGTATTCGCAGAGCTCGCTGAGGTACATAGTCTCCGTATAGGTCTGGCCAGCCGCCGTCTCGTCGGCTATGGCGGCGCAGGGCAGAGGCAGGTCGTCCTTGTCCATGCCGTCCCCGCCGCTGCTGCTCCCTCCGCTGTTGAGACCGTCGAATATGTCGAAATTGTATGTGCCGTAGTCCGTGCCGATCTCGCTGTCTTGGCTGCCCAGCCGGAAGGTGCTCTCCGAGGTCCCGGAGCCCGCGTCGTAATCGAGGTTGAAGTACATGTCGGGGTCATTAACAGTGTAGCGGCAGCCGTAACCGGAGATCCGGACGCCCTCGCCGCCCTCGCGCGAGCCGGAGAGCAGCGTGGACTCGTAATGCGCCTCGTCGCCCGTGTCAGCGACGACTATGTTGGCTGCGGCCATCCACGAGATCGCCAGCACCGCCAGAACTATGAGCAGTATGCCCGCTCTTTTCATGCGCTCCCTCCTCTCACTCTTCGCCCGAAAGCTCGCTTATCGCCTTGCGGATGCGGTCGGCGCGGTAGCCGTAGTTGCGCTTTACAAAGTCTATGAGCCCCTCGCCGGTCTCCTCCAGCTCGGACATCTGCACATCGCCCACGAGCCGGCCCTTGTGGATGAGCAGCGCCCGGCCGATAAAGCCCTCGACCTCCTCGATGAGGTGGGTGGAGAGTATGACCGTCTCGTTCGGCTCCATGATGCCGAGCAGGACCTTGTAGAAGTCCTCGCGGTTGAACACGTCGTTGCCGGAGAAGGGTTCGTCCATGAGGATGTAGTCCGCGCCCTGGCTGAGCGCGAGCACGACCTCGAACTGGTTTTTCTGCCCCGTCGAGAACTTTGAAGGGGCGCCCTTGCGCGGCAGCTCGAAGAAGTCCATGAGCACGTCGAAGCGCTTGCGGTCAAAGCGCGGGAAGTGCTCGGCGTAGAAGTCCGCGTGCCCCTCGGGCGAGAGGGCGGGGAAGAAGGAGTGCTCGCTCGTCGCAAAGGAGAGGCGGTCGATATTTTTGCGGCTTATCGGCTCGCCGTCAAGCGTTATCGTGCCATCGTACTTGAGCAGGCCGAGGATGCACTTTATGAGCGTGCTCTTGCCTGCGCCGTTTTCGCCGAAGAGGCCCACGATCTCGCCCTGGCCTATCGTGAGGCTGACGTCCCGGACGGCCTGACGCTTGCCGTAGTTTTTGCTGACGTTTTTGAGTTCTATCATGCTAGGATACCTCCTAAAACGAAGCTTAGAACGCTCTCCCGGGCTCCGGCGGGCAGCCAGGCGTCGGGTGTGATGTAGAGATAGGCCGCGCCCGCGAGCAGGAGCAGGAGCTGCGAGCCGGCCAGGAGCACAAGGAAGCCCGACACCGGCAGCAGCGCACAGCGGAGCGGATACTCCCAGCGGTCCGGCAGCCGCCGCATGGTGTAATAGCTCTTCGAGGCGCGGAAATAGTTGACGTTGCGGATGAGCATCACCAGCAGCCCTATGAACACCGGCAGAAAGCAGATGAGCGATGGGATGCGCGCCACGTCCGGGAAATTTGCCATGGGTTCGAATTCGTCGCGGCGTATCGAGGAGGATACGTTCGCCAGCTGGCCCACATAGACGCAGGCGAAGAGAAAGACGAAGAGCGCGGCGGAGATGAGCAGCCAGTTCCTCACCCGCTTTATCTCATATGCCGAGTCAAAGCCCGGCGGCGCTGCCATATCACGCAGACGCATTTGCCCCGCCTCCTTCCTCGCACTGTGAGTCCTCCGCCTCTTCGACCTCTCGCTCGTCGGCAGTGTTGTCGTTGAGAGAGCCGAAAAGTCCGCCGGAGACGAGCAGCAGCTCGCAAGTGATGAGGACCATATACAGACCGGCGTCATTATACTTAAAGAGATTCGAGAGTATCAGAATGATGCCAACTGCAACGCCCACTCCGGAGATCCGGTCACGGCGCTTCCAGAAGGAGATGGTGACCGAGCCGACGCCGCCGGCAAGGCAGGTCACGACGAGCGCCGCCCACTGGAACCACTCCGAGAGCGGCAGCAGCCTGCGCAGGGGCAGCGTGGTGTAGGCGGCAAAAAACAGGCTCTGACCGTCGTTTTCATAGGGCAAGGAACGCGAGAGGAAGATCGCCGAGAAACCGACGTAAGCCGCCAGCAGCATAGCCGTGTAGACGGCAAAGCAGAGCGCGTGCACTCCCGCTTGTATGCAGGCCGCCTCCCGCTCCGAGATGCGCAGGCGGCGGAAGGTGTAGTCCGGGTTCACGCCCTTTTTCGGCGCTCCGACGTGCGAGAGCAGGACATAGAGCACGAACATGCCGGCGGTGTAGACGTATTTCGCCCAGGCGGCGCCGGTCTTGACAGTCGTACCGGCCGGCTCGCTGTAATATTGGCCGGAGAAATAGTCGCTCAGGTTTTCGGCCGTCCCCGGTATTGCATACATCAGCGCAAAGGCGGCCGCAGCCGCAATGAGCGAGACTGCAAGCGTCTTGTACACCGCACCGCGCGCGGTGAGTTCGAATACGGATAAGTGCCTTTTCATTCCCCAGCCTCCTCATATGCGAGCTTCACAAGCTCTATCGCTTCCTCCAGCGGCACGCCCATGCGCCGGAAAGCCGACGCCGCAGCCATGGCGTCCGAGCAGATCAGCTCGGAGCGCACCCTCTCCCTCAGCTCGGGCGTGACGCGGACACAGCTCTTGGCCCCCGCGTGAGAGGCCAGCAGTCCCTCCTCCTCAAGTATCCGGCAGGCCTTCTGCACGGTGTTCGGGTTCACGCCCAGCGTGGCCGAGAGCACCCGCCTCGACGGCAGCTCGTCCCCGTCCGCCACCGCGCCGGAGACTATGCCCTGCTTGAGATACTTTATTATCTGCAGATAGATGGGCACCCCGTCCTCGGGGCGGAAGCCATCGAAGGATATCACGCGCTCACCTCCCGGAAAAGTGTGTTAGTTGAGTAATACAGTTTCCTTGACTGTATTATAGCTGTAATACAGTTTGCTGTCAACAGGTAAAAAAAGAGCGCCCCGGGAGGGGCGCTCACGCGCACTTGAGAGTGATGGATACGAGCTCGGGCGTGTTGAGAAAGCGGGGGAGCGGCACGGAGTTGCCGAGACCGCGGGAGATGTAGAGCTTATAGGCCCCCGTCTCGAAGAGCCCGGCGTCGTATTCGGGGAAGAGGGCGAAGTTGGTGCCCGCCACGCCGCCGAGGAAGGGGAGGCGGACTATGCCGCCGTGGGTGTGGCCGCAGAGGATGAGGTCCACGTCGAGGTCCGCAAAGCGCTCCGCCCAGTAGGCGCGGTGCGCCAGCAGCAGCACGAAGGCGCCGGGCGCCTCGCTGCGCAGCCTTGAGATGAATTCGTCGGGGTCCTCCATGTCGGCCGGTCCGTTCGGGTCGTCCACACCGCCGAGGACGAGGACGTCACCGCCGCGCTCGAGGTAGACGAAGTCGTTTCTCAGGCAGACCACTCCGGCGGCGGTCAGCGTCTCAAAGAGCTCCGACGATGCGCCGGAGGCCCAGTCGTGGTTGCCGCTGACGAAGTAGACCGGAGCGAGCTTCACGAGCTCCTTCACCAGCGCCTCGAGCGCCGGGAGCTCCCGCCCCGCCCTGCCCTCGTCCAGGAAGTCGCCGGTGAGGGCGATGAGGTCCGGCTCCTCGTCCGCCACGGCCTTTATGAGCCGGGCGTTGTCCCGCCCGAACTCGGAGCCGTGCAGGTCGCTGAGCTGGACTATCTTGAAGTCGTCAAAGCCCCGGGGGAGGTTTTCAAACTCCAGAGAGAGCCTCGTGACGCCCAGACCGTACTTCGAGAGCAGCAGCAGCGCGGCGACGAGGGCGAGGAGCACGAGCAGCACGGGGATGACGATGCGTCTGCGCTTTGTCATTGAGCCTCCTGGTCGCGGATGTAGATGGGCTTCACGTTGGGGTCCGAGGTCTCGCGGACCTGGACCTCAAAGCGTGGCAGGTTCTTGAGCATGGTCGAGAGCTTGCCGAAGCCGTAAGTGCGCGGGTCGAAGTCGGGCTGTTTCTTTATTATGAGGTTGCCGAGGTTCGAGAGGTCGATGTAGCCGTCGTCGTCCGCGAGGTCGGCGACGGAGTCGGCGATGAGGTTGATGATGTCGTCCGGGACGGGCGGCTTTTTCTCCTCGGCGGCGGTCTTTTTGGCGGC
>CAUAHS010000052.1 GCA_958428885.1 uncultured Eubacteriales bacterium | reverse complement strand
GTATGTCTATGGGCGTCTCCTTGCTGACCGCCTTGCCCAGCTCGGCGGCGACGATGGCTATCACGAGCACTGCCAGCGGTCCGCCGGCGCCGCCCAGGTCGTTTGAGGCCCAGCCCACTGCGGCAAGAGAAAACAGCACCAGCGGGGGGCACTTGAGCGCATAGCCTATCGCCACCGCCATTGCCGGACCGCTCATAGCCTTGGCATAACCCCCGACGGTCGAGAGGATCTCAATGCCCGTCTGCGAGCCGAGCGTGTCGAGTATCGTGCCTATGAGCAGCGAGCAGAAGAGTCCCTGCGCCATAGCCCCCAGCGCGTCTATGCCGTAGCGCCGGAGCGAGATCTCTATGTCCTTCCTCTTGAGAAACGCCTTGAACCGGTTCAAAATGACCACCGCCAATAAAAAAGTATCGTTACATGTGTCTTGACACGTGTAACGATACTTTAAGCTCATATTGGCCGCTTGTCAACCGTAGATTAATTCTTCACAAACAATATGCCCGCCTCGTCGAGCTCACGGACGGTGCGCTCATAGGCCTCCTCGTCGGGGCAGAGGAGGGTGTGCAGGTGTATGCCGCCGGTGAGGGCGGAGAGGGGGGAGGCCTGCTCGGAGCGGATGCGCTCCATGAACTGGCGCACGTCGTGGCGGTTGGTGAGGCGCAGTTCGCCCGTGATCTGGCCGTACACGGCGTGCTCTATCACCACGTCGAGCACCGTGCAGCCGTTATCCACCATGATGTTGAGCTCCGTCTCCATGCCCTCGAGGCGGTTGTGGATGCAGGCGACGGTGCGGCGCTCTCCGCCTCTGCCGCGCTCGGTGATGTACCCGCGCGGGGTCGCCGTTATGTCGGCGCCGGAGGCACGAAGCAGTGCGATGTCGCCGACTATGACCTGACGGCTCACGCCAAGCTGTGCGGCCAGGTGCGCCGCAGAGAGCGGGGCTTCGGCCTTTTCAAGCAGGGCAGCTATCTCAGCCCTTCTGACTGACCCGTCCGTCATCGTCTTGCGTTGAGCAGGCCGGTCTTTATCTCCAGCAGCTCGTCCGAGAGGTCGACGTAGTAGTTGTGCGGGTAGTCAAAGCGCAGAACCTCGGGCCAGAGCGTGGCCACCTCGCGGCGGCAGTAGGCCTGGATCTCGGGCAGGGTGGGCCGATCGTAGACCAGTTCGCCGCCCTTGAAGATGGGCACCAGCAGCTCACGGGCCTTGAAGTTCGTCATGGTCTTCTGCTTCCAGGTGGCGTCCGGGTCGCGGATGACGAGGTCCTTGGTGTCGTCGACGTGGTCGTTGTAGAGGCAGATGTAGTCGGCCTCGGCCATGCCTGTGTCTCGGCCGTAGAAGCGGTAGACCTTCTTGAAGTGCGGGTTCGTTATCTTGCCCACGTTCTCGCTTATCTTGATGCGCGGGACGATGGTGCCGTCCGGCTCCTCCACGGCTGCGAGCTTGTACACGCCGTCAAAGACGGGGGAGGTGCGGCTGGTGATGAGCCTCTCGCCGACGCCGAAGGAGTCTATGCACGCGCCCTGGCGCAGCAGCTCCTTGATGAGGTGCTCGTCGAGGGAGTTGGAGCAGGTTATCTTGCACTCGGTCCAGCCCGCGTCGTCGAGCATCTTGCGCGCGCGTTTGGTGAGATAGGCCATGTCGCCGGAGTCGAGGCGGATGCCGCACTTGGTGATGCCGAGGGGCTTCAGGACCTCGTCAAAGGCACGTATGGCGTCGGGGACGCCGCTGCGGAGCGTGTCGTAGGTGTCCACGAGCAGGACGGCATTCTGCGGATAGGTCTTGCAGTAGGCGCGGAAGGCGTCGAGCTGGGTGGGGAACATCTGGACCCAGGCGTGGGCCATCGTGCCGCCGGCGGTGACGCCGTATATCTGGTCGGAGAGGACGCAGGCTGTGCCGGCACAGCCGCCGATGTAGGCCGCCCTGGCGCCGAGTATGGCGGCGTCGGGCCCCTGAGCCCGGCGGGAGCCGAACTCGAGCACGACCCTGCCGTCCGCCGCACGGACTATGCGGTTCGCCTTGGTGGCGATGAGGCGCTGGTGGTTTATCGTGAGCAGCAAAAAGGTCTCCAGCAGCTGGGCCTGGATGGCCGGAGCGCGGATCACCATCATGGGCTCGCGCGGAAATACCGGAGTGCCCTCCGGCATGGCCCAGACGTCGCCGGTAAACTTGAAGCGGCGCAGATAGTCGAGGAAGGCCTCCGAGAACATGCCTCTGCCGCGGAGATATTCTATGTCCTCCTCGGAGAAGTGGAGGTTCTGGATGTAATCTATCGCCTGCTCCAGTCCGGCTGCGATGGAAAAACCGCCCCCGTCGGGCACGGTGCGGTAGAAGAGGTCAAAGTAGGTCATCTTGTCGCCGAGCCCGGACTCGAAATAGCCGTTGCCCATGGTGAGCTCGTAGAAGTCACAGAGCATGGTGTAGTTCAGGCCGTTGTATTTCTGCATGGTGCATTCCCCCAAAGGTGTCTTTACACCTGATTATATGCCACGGCGCTACGGTTTTCAATCACCGGCGGACAAGTTAATATTTTATCTTGCAGGACAGCAAATTTAAAAAAAGACAAGATTTCGTCATAAATTTCAGTTATAATACAGTATATACGAAGATCGACGAAGGAGGATACAAGATGGAGCAGAAAAAGCCCATACCCAGCATAAGCAGCCGCCTGCGCCACCACATACTCGAGGTGCCCAACGAGGCCAGACGCGTGAGCGGCATTGTGATAAACGGAAGGCGTATAAAGACGCTGGTGTTCACAACGGATATAGCCATAATCCGCAACTGCTCGGCGGACGCCGTGCTGGCGGTGTACCCCTTTACGCCCCAGCCCACGATCTCAGACGCGATACTGCGCTATTCTTCGCTGCCTGTGTTCTGCGGCGTTGGCGGCGGCACGACCCAGGGCATCCGCACGACTCAGCTGGCCTGGGACGCCGAGGCTGAGGGCGCCATGGCCGTTGTCGTGAACGCGCCTATGGGCAATCTGGACATAGAGCGCATCTGCAACTACATCGACATTCCCCTTGTTGTGACCGTGCTCAACGAGCACACGGACATCGCAGCCCGGCTTGAAGCCGGCGCCTCCATCCTGAACGTCTCCGCCGCAGCCCGCACGCCCGAGGTGGTGCGGCGCATCCGCGAGAAGTTCTCGGACGTGCCCATAATCGCCACCGGCGGTCCCACGCCCGAGAGCATCTCCGCCACCGTCGAGGCCGGCGCCAACGCCATAAGCTACACCCCGCCCACCACCAAGGAGCTCTTCTCCCACATGATGGAGGATTACCGCGAGCGGTAAGGGCGCGAGTTCACAAAAAGCTCATAATTATCCCCCCTTGGCGATACAAGCCGGATACAATCCGGTGCTATGCTGTCGCCAAAGGGGGAATTTTTCATGAAGAGGACGGTTTCGCTCCTGCTTGCCCTGGCGCTGATGCTGGGCCTGACGGCCTGTGGGTCGGCGGGGGAGACGCTCATCGCACCCGGGGCGGAGGACGGCGGCTGGACTGGACGCGGCGGGCCCTTTGTGCTCCGAAAGGTCGAGCTCTCCGGTGAGGCGCTCCAGCTCACGGGCGGCGGCGACGCTGCCTATGTGCTCACGAGCGACGGAGGCTTTCACCTGCTCTGCCTAGAGGGCGGCGAGACGCGGGAGCTGGCCTACACCGCCGCCGACGGTTCGCCGAGCCGCATGGCCGGAGACGAGAGCGGGGTTTGGCTCGCGCTCTGCGACGCCCAGGGCGAGGATTACCGCCTTGTCCACTATCCGCGCGACGGCTCCGCTTCAGACGCCTCGATGGACATAGACATCTTGAACTGCGTGGAGCTCGAGTGCAGCGGCGGCGAGTTCTACATATACGACTACAACGCCGGGCTTCTGCGCGTGCTGGGCGCTGACGGTGCGGAGACGGCGCAGTTCGACCCCGGCAAGCGCACGGTCACGGGCCTGGCGGCCACGGACGGCGGCGTGTACGTCAGCCTCGCCGCGGAGAACGGGGAGCGCACTCTGGCTTTCTGCTCGGAGGGGGGCCTCTCGGACGAGCGGCAGCTCGCGTTCAGCGTCTATCGCTCCGGCGGAGAGGGCTGCCTGCTCACGGACGACGAGGGTCTCTGGCGCTTTTCAGGGGGCGAGCCGGAGCCCGTGGCCATCTGGAGCGAGTGCGGCATAACGCTCGCGGACCTCACCGCGCTCGTGCCGCTGGGCGAGGGCTATGCGCTCATAAACGGCGGCGGGCTCTATCTGCTCGAGCCCACGGAGCCGGGGAACATAGTGCCGAGGCGCGAGGTCTCGGTGTACTCGCTGGACCCGGCCACGGACAGCATGCTTGACGAGGTGCTCGGGCGCATAAACACGGCGGAGCCGGGCCTCTACGCCTACACGGTGCACGACGCGAACGCGGACGCCCAGGCGAGGCTGCGCACGCTCACCGAGCTCTTTGCCTCCGGGGGCGGTCCGGAACTGGTGTCCTTCGGCGGCATGAACCCGGTCAGCGTCACCGGCTCGGGCTGGTTCTGCGACATCTACGAGCTCATCGACGCCGACGCGGAGTTTGAGCGCTCGGACCTCGTTGCGGCCGCAGCTTATGAGCGGGACGGGAGGCTATACGCGATACCGGCGGCCTTCGGCGTCTCCACTCTGCTCGGGCGGGAGAGCCGCTTCGGACAGCGCTACGGACTGAACGCCTCGGACGTCATCGACCTGGGAGAGCATATTGATGGGGGATGCATTCTTAGCCGCGGCGGACTTGCCGGGAATATATTCGCCGCGCTCTCGGCCCAGCTCTCGCGCGGGGACGAACTGAGCACGGAGGAGCTGACGGAGCTGCTCTCGCTTGCTGCCGAGCCCGTGGCGGAGACGGAGTATCTCGCCCCCTCCGCCGCCTTCGGAGAGGACCGGGAGATGCTCGGCTACATGTACCTGAACAATGCCCGGACGATAGCGGAGACTGAGCTTCAGGCGGGATGCGAGCTCTGGCCGGTGGGCATACCCACAGCCGACGGGAGCTGCGGCTCCCTGGCCAAGGCCTGGCTGACCTTCGGCGTCTGTGCCTCCGAAGCTGAGAACGGCGACGGCTGGGCGCTCCTGAAGGCCATGCTCACGCAGCCGGAGGCGAACCTCTACGGCGAGACGTACATGTACCGCCCGCTCTTTGAGCAGCAGCTCGAGCGGAGCGCCGTGCCGGAAAACGAGGCGCAGACCGGCACTACGGAGCGCCAGCGCGGCATGTTTGCGGCCCTCGTGGGAGAGCTGCGCCTCGCGGAGTTCATCACGGACCCGGTGAAGGACATCGTCGGCGAGGAGGGCTCCGTCCTGCTGAGCGGAGACCGCAGCCCGGAGCAGGCCGCCGCGCTGATAACCGAGCGCACGGGCCTGCTCCTCTCCGAGATCAATTGAGCGCGCTCAGACGGCGAGCTCCATGCCGTCCACATAGGCCCGCACAAGAGACAGCGCCGCCTCGTCCACGCCCTCATACTCGGCAAGCCGTGAGTAGAGCTGTCCGGCGCCGGCGGGGAGGCAGCAGTCGTCCGGGACCTCTATCGCCGATATGGAATCCGGCCCGTAGACAAAGCTGAGGAATTCCCAGGCCCCGTCCACATCCTCGCAGGAGGCGAGGATGGAGAGCGAGAGGCAGTCCGTCTCGGGCCCGAAGCCGGGGCAGCCCGTGTCCCAGAGCGCGTCCTCCTCCGTGACCATGGCGGCGAGCTTTTCCACGCTGTTGATGTTCACCCGCCGGAGCAGCGAGGGCAGGTCATAGTACTCGTCCAGCTCCGTCTCGCGGTCGTACTCCGGCAGATAGCCCTGCAGCTGCCAGGGGATGTCGCCGCCGTTCACCCAGCCGGGGAAGAGCAGCGTCCCCTCGCCGAGCTCGTCCATGAGCGCCAGCGCCTCGGCCTCCGTCAGCGTCAGCCGATCGCCGAGCAGCTGCCTCGAACAGCCGTAGCTCATGCCGCCCCAGCGCACGGGCAGGGCGTAGAGCGCGCCGTCCTCCTCCAGGGCCTCCAGCAGGAAGGGCAGGATGTCCTCCCGGCCCATGCCGGAGTCCACATAAGGCATTATGTCAACCAATTCCGAGCTCTCGTAACCGGCCCTGTCGGCCACGATGTCGGGTTCGCCGTCGTCAAGGACGACGCGGTAGTCCTCGCTCGAGGCGTTGAAGAGCCTCGCCGCTTCGGAGAGCGTCGCACTGCCGCCGCTGTCGAGCCGGAGCAGTGTCCGCCCGTCCCCGGCCGGAGCCGAGCCGCAGCCGGAGAGGGCGAGCAGCAGCGCGAGAAAAACGAGCCATATCCTGCGCATTGGAACACCTCCCTGATTTGTTGAGCTCAGGGTAACAGGCGCATGTATCCGATCTGCATCAAAGTGGGATAATTTACAAAAAATTCACATTTTCGCGCAAAAAAGGCCCGCCGCTTACTGCGGCGGGCCCTGTCCTTATTCCACGTCCCTGAAGCCGTCGTCCTCGGGCCCGAGCTGGCGCTTGAGGGCGTTGAGCCTTCCAGCTATTTCCTCGGCGGGCTCATCGAGGCGCTTTTGCATCTCCTCGAGCATGAAGCGCGAGCCGGTCAGCATCGTGTACGTCGCGCTGCGGGCCTTGCCGGCCTTGGAGAGCTCCTCCAGGTTCAGCCGAACCAGCTCCAGCTCGGCCTCCACGCTCTCATAGAGGTCCTCGTACTTGCCCAGCGCCGCCAGCAGCTCCTCGGTGCTGAGGCCCTCGGCCGTGTAGCCGCCCTCGGGCGTCTGCTTTGTGTATCTTTCCATTTGCTTACCTCCGAATATCAGTCGTCGCCGCCGCCGAGCGCCTCGAGCTTCGAGACGGGCGTCGGCCTGTTGTCGCCGTGCCTGACGAAGAGCATCGTCGCAAACGCCAGCAGCACGCACACGCTGCCGTAGGGGAAGAGCACCGTCATCCCCAGCTTGTCCATGAGGAAGCCGGAGAGTATGGGCGTTATCGTCTGCGCCGCCATGCTGGCCGTGTAATAAAAGCCGGTGTACTTGCCGACGTCGCCGCCGCGCGAGAGCTCCACGACCATGGGATAGCTGTTTACGTTTATCGTGGCCCAGCCCACGCCCGCGAGGGTGAAGAGGATGTTCATCACCAGCGGCGAGCTGCCCGCGCGTATGAACGAGCCGAACAGGAATGCTCCGCCGAGGATGACGATGCCCGCGAGGATGGCCTTTTTGCGGCCTATCTTCGAGGCCACGGCGCCGACGGGTATGTACGAGACGATGGCCGCACCCGTGGCGATGGTCAGCGTCGTGTTGTAGTCGAGGTTCAGTACGCTGGAGGCGTACACCGCGTACTTGCTGGTCACCGCGTTGTAGCCGAAGAACCAGAGCACCACGGAGGCGAGGATGAGCAGCAGCGATTTGCGCTCAGCCTTCGAGAGCCGCCGGTCGCCGGAGGCGTCGTCCGTCTCCTCGGTGTCTATGCCGTAGCGCGCGCTCTCGGCATGCATCTCCTGCACGAGCTGCGGCTCCTTGACGCGCCAGAGGAAAATGAGCAGCGAGCCGAGCATCAGGCCGGAGATGACGGCGAAGAAGGCCGTGTAGCTCATCAGCGAGTTCTCGGCCTTGCCGGTGCCGAAGACCATGCCCAGCACCAGCACGATTATGCCGCCCGCCGCGCCCATGAGGTTTATTATGGCGTTGGCCTTGCTGCGCAGGGGCTTTATCGTCACGTCCGGCATCAGGGCCACGGCGGGACTTCGGAAGGTGGCCATGCTCAGCAGCACCAGCAGCAGTACGACGATGAAGAATATGAGCGGCGCCCGGTTTTCAGCCGTGGCCTGGGCGGCATAGGCCTGGCGGGCGGGGACGACGTAGTTGGTGTAGTCCGGGTTCGTGCCGCCCTCGGCGTCCGTCATCGTGATGGACGCGAACTCCTCGCGCGTGAACTCGTCCTGCACGACAAAGGTCTCGCCGTCCGGGGTGACGGCGGTGAGGCCGGCGTCGTAGAGCGTCTCCTGCGCGGTGGGGTTGTCGATGGCCACGGGGGCGAGGGACTTTATCTGCATATCGTCCGCAAAGGAGAGGACGACGAAGAGCACAGCCGCCGCGACGGTGCCGAAGATTATGAACGGCGTGCGCCGCCCGCGCCGGCTCTTGCACTTGTCCGAGATGGTGCCGAAGAGCGGCAGCAGAAAGAGGGCCAGAACGTTGTCCGCCGCCATGATGACGCCCGAGAGCGTCTGCGACATGCCGAATTTGTCGGTCAGTATCTTGGGGATTATCGTGTCGTAGGCCTGCCAGAAGGCGCAGATAAGGAAAAAGGCGAAGCCGACGAAGATGGTGCGCTTGTAGTTGAGCTTCATTCTATCCCTCTCTCATCTCTTATTCGGTTTACGAGTTATGTCCTAAGTGTAAACTATATCGGGTGGCAATTCAACATTTATTTGACGGTGGGCCATAGGCGTTGTAAAATGGACACACAGGAGGTGCTGGTATGAAAACTGCACTGAAAGCATTGATGTACACAGCGGGCGGTGCGCTCGCTCTGACAGGGGCCTGTGCCTTCCTCGTCGCTCCCGGGAGACGTGACAAGGAGCAGCGCGCACCCTTCATGGGCCGCAATTATGCTCACCGCGGTCTGCACAAGATAGATAAGAGCATCCCGGAGAACTCTCTGCCCGCCTTTGAGGCCGCAGCACGCATAGGCTACGGCGTGGAGCTGGACGTCCATCTCACGCTCGACGACGAGCTGGTCGTGTTCCATGACGACGACCTCAAGCGCATCTGCGGCGTGGAGGGCAAGGTGGAGGAAAAGACCCTCGCCGAGCTCCGGCAGTACCGCCTGTGCGGCACGGAGTACGGCATCCCGACGCTTGCCGAGGTACTGGCCGCCATAGACGGGCGCTGCCCCATGATAGTGGAGCTCAAGCGCGGGAGCCGCAACCGCGAGCTCTGCCGCCGGAGCTACGACATGCTCAAGAATTACAAGGGCCGCTGGTGCATGGAGAGTTTTGACCCGCGCATGGTGTTCTGGTTCCGCGTCCACGCCCCCGAGGTGCTCAGAGGCCAGCTTTCGACGCGCATGTCCTCGCTCAAAAAGTCCACGAACCGCGTGCAGGCCTTCATTTTGAGCCGCCTTTTTACAAACTTCCTGACCCGCCCGCAGTTCATCGCCTACGAGATAGGCCGCAAGCCGCTCACCGTCAAGCTCTGCGAGTTCCTGGGCGCCATGAAGGTCGCCTGGACCTCCCGCGAGTGGAAGACCGAGGAGAAAAACGACGCCGTC
>CAUAHS010000051.1 GCA_958428885.1 uncultured Eubacteriales bacterium | reverse complement strand
CTGCATGGAGATCTTCAAGGAAAAGGGCACCATCGCAAACATCTTCACCAAGCTCTCCATCTCCATCGCCCAGTTCCTGCTCCCCTTCGCCATCGGCTTCGTCGCAAGCGAGGCTCTGCCGTTCTCCACGATTTTCCTCTTCTGCGCCGCCCTGATCGCCGTCACCGGCATCGCCCTCATCTTCCTGCCCTTCCCGCCGTATGAGCGCGCTGTCAAGGTCAAGGGCGAGAAGAAGGAGCGCATGAAGTTCACCCCCAGCGCCATCATCCTCATCATCCTCGGCTTCACCACCTCCGCCACCTTCATGATCTGGCTCAACTGCTATCAGGAGCTCGCCATCTCCTACGGCATCTCCGACCCGAGCCTCGTGCAGAGCTTCTACTCCGTCGGCATCGTCCTCGCGCTCTTCGTGAACGCTGCGCTGCTGGCCAAGGGCCTCAAGCCCAGCAAGATCCTCGTCATCTACCCGAGCGCAGCCGTCGTCACCCTCGTCGCCGTGCTGCTCGTGGGCCAGCCCTGGATCTGCTACCCCGCGGGCTTCCTGATGGGCTTCTTCGCCGCCGGCGGTGTGCTCCAGCTCGTCACCAGCGTGGCCGTGACCATGTTCCCGAAAAACCGCGCCGTCATGACCAGCATCGTCATGATCTCCAGCTCCATCGCGAACTACGCCGTGCTCTCCATCGCCGGTCTGCTCACCAGCATCGGCGGCGAGAACGGCCCGGTGCTCATCATGATCTTCAACATCGTCATCACCGTCATCGGCATCATCCTCGCAGTCATCCTGAACGCGCGCTTCGACAAGGACTTCCAGAGGCCCGAGGCCGAAGCCAATGCCTGAAAACAATTTAGGGAGGAAACAAAAATGTCCAAAAATCATCCGCTGACCATCAGCTCCTGGACGCTGGGCGACCAGTGCAAGTTTGAAGAGCGCGTCGCCGCCGCCAAGGCCGCCGGCTTCGAGGGCATCGGCCTGCGCGCCGAGACCTATGTCGACGCCCTCGCCGAGGGCCTGCACGACGAGGACATCCTCGCCATCCTCAAGAAGTACGACATCGCCGTCACCGAGGTCGAGTACATCACCCTCTGGGCTGAGGACCACCGCAGCTACGAGCAGATGTACAAGGAGCAGATCTGCTTCCACATGTGCGACCTCTTCGGCGTCAACCACATAAACTGCGGCCTCATGGAGACCTACTCCGTCGAGCACACCGCCCAGAAGCTCCGCGAGCTCTGCCAGCGCGCCGGCAAGTACACCATCGGCGTCGAGCCCATGCCGTACAGCGGCATCCCCGATGTCAAGAAGGGCTGGGCCGTCGTCAAGGGCAGCGGCTGCGAGAACGCCAAGCTCATCCTCGACTCCTGGCACTGGGCCCGCGCCAACCAGCCGTTCGACCTCGAGCTGCTCGCCGACATCCCGGCTGAGAAGATAGTCTCCATCCAGCTCAACGACGTGCTGCCCCGCGCCTACGCCAAGGCCATCCTCCGCGACGAGAGCATGCATGACCGCTGCCTCTCCGGCGACGGCATCGGCATCACGAAGGACTTTGTGAAGATGATAAAGGACAAGGGCGTCTCCCCGAAGGTCGTCGGCGTCGAGGTCATCAACGACGAGGTCCTCTCCAAGGGCGTCGCCGAGGCCGCCAGGCTCAACTTCGAGACCACCCAGGCCGTGCTGAAGGCCGTCTGGCCCGAAATGGCCGCTGAATAATCGCGAGACCCGATAAAAAAACAGGAGGTTATTACGATGAACATAGATGGACACACCAAGATGTACTGCCTGATCGGCAGCCCCGTGGGCCACAGCGGCTCCCCCGCCATGTACAACTACAGCTTTGACCGCCTGGGCATCAACGCCGCCTACCTCGCCTACGAGGTCCCCCTGGAGAAGACCGGCGAGGCGGTCGCCGCCCTCAAACTGCTCGGCTGCGGCGGCTTCAACGTCACCATGCCCTGCAAGACCGAGGTCACCAAGTACCTCGACCGCCTGAGCCCCGCCTGCGAGCTCATCGGCGCCAGCAACTGCGTCGTCGTGGAAGAGGACGGCACCCTGACCGGCCACAACACTGACGGCCTCGGCTTTGTCGCCAACCTCCGTGTCCACGGCATCGACGTCAAGGGCGCCAAGATGGTCGTCCTGGGCGCCGGCGGCGCCGCCACCGCCGTCACCATGCAGTCCGCTGTCGACGGCGCGAGCGAGATCCACATCTTCAACCGCAAGGGCTACACCTTCTACCCCAACGCCGAGCTCACCGTGAAGAAGATCACCGAGCGCGTGCCCAGCTGCAAGGCCACCGTCACCGACCTCTTCGACAAAGAGGCCCTCGCTGAGGCCGTCCGCAACTGCGACATCCTCGTCAACGCCACCAAGGTCGGCATGGCTCCCCTGGACAAGGAGACGCTCATCGACCCCTCCCTCTTCCGCAGCGACCTCGTTGTGGCCGACACTGTGTACAATCCCAAGGAGACCCGCATGATCGTCGAGGCCAAGGCCGCCGGCGTCAAGGCCGCCATCGGCGGCATCGGCATGCTGCTGCGCCAAGGTGTCGAGGGCTTCCGCCTCTACACGGGCAAGGAGATGCCCGCCGATGAGGTCATGGATAAGTTCTTCGCCTGAGAGAGAGAAAGGAGAGAGAAGAAATGAACCACAACTTCCCCAACATGTTCAAGCCCATCCAGATCGGCACCGTCACGGTCCCCAACCGTTTCGTCGTCCCGCCCATGGGCAACAACTTCGCCAACCCGGACGGCTCCATGAGCGACCGCTCCGCCGCCTACTATGAGGCCCGCGCCAAGGGCGGCTTCGGCCTCATCACCCTCGAGAGCACCGTCGTCTACAAGGAAGCCAAGGGCGGCCCCCGCAAGCCCTGCCTCTTTGACGACGCCGTCATCCCCAGCTTCAAGGCCGTCGCCGACCGCTGCCACGCCTACGGCGCCAAGGTCAGCATCCAGCTCCAGCACGCCGGTCCTGAGGGCAACAGCAAACTCACCGGCTACCCCCTGAAGGCCGCTTCCGCCATCGCCCCCAGCGCCGGTCGTGAGATCCCCGAGGCCATGCCCACCGAGGAAGTCTACAAGCTCATCGAGTGCTACGGCGACGCCGCCCGCCGCGCCCAGCAGGCCGGCATCGACATGGTCGAGGTCCACTGCGCCCACGGCTACCTCGTCAGCACCTTCATCTCCGCCCGCACCAACAAGCGTACCGACGAGTTCGGCGGCTGCTTTGAGAACCGCATGCGCCTGCCCAGGCTCATAATCGAGAACATCCGCAAGAAGACCGGCGGCAACATGCCCATCCTCTGCCGCATCAACGCCCGCGACGAGGGCGACGGCGGCGTGGACGTCCACGACGCAGCTGCCATCGCGGCTTACCTCGAGCAGGTCTGCGGCGTCGACGCCATCCACGTCACCCGCTCCATCCACATCCACGACGAGTTCATGTGGGCCCCGAACATCACCCACGGCGGCTTCAACGCCGAGCTCGGCACCGAGATCAAGCGCGCCGTCTCCGTCCCCGTCATCCTTGTCGGCCGCTTCACCGAGCCCCAGTACGCCGAGCTGCTGGTCAAGCAGGGCAGGGCCGACCTGATCGCCTTCGGCCGCCAGAGCATCGCCGACCCCGAACTGCCCAACAAGGCCCGCAACGGCCAGCTGGAGAAGCTCACCCCCTGCATCGCCTGCCTGCTCGGCTGCGTGCCGAACATGCTGCAGGGCCGTCCCATCACCTGCGCCATGAACCCCTGCGTCGGCCGTGAGAGCGAGCTCAAGCCGGCCGAGGTCAAGAAGAACGTCGTCGTCATCGGCGGCGGTCCCGGCGGCATGTACGCTGCTGAGATGTGTGCCAAGCGCGGACACAGCGTGACCCTGCTTGAGAAGGCCACCGAGCTCGGCGGACACTTCCTGGTCGCCTCCTATCCTCCCGGAAAGGGCGAGATCTCTGGCGCCATCCGCAGCTTCATCGTCAACTGCCGTGAGGCCGGCGTGGACATCCGCACCAACACCGAGGCCACTCCCGAGCTCGTCGCGTCCCTGAAGCCCGACGCCATCATCATCGCCACCGGCAGTGTGCCGCTGCGTCTGCCCATCCCGGGCCTTGACACCTGCGGCTGCTCCACCGCCGAGGATGTGCTGACCGGCAAGGTCGACACCGGCAAGCGCGTGCTGGTCGTCGGCGGCGGCATGGTCGGCTGCGAGTGCGTCGAGTTCCTCACCGAGCGCGAGCACATAGTCGACATGGTCGAGATGAAGCCGGTCATAGGCGAGGACATAGTTCCTGAGGCCCGCAAGTACATCATGGCCAACCTCGAGAAGCACAAGGTGACCCAGCGCGTCAACGCCCGCGTCAAGCAGTTCTACGCCGACGGCGTGGACTACGTCGACACCGTCACCGGCGAAGAGGCCTCCATGCGCGGCTACGACAGCGTTGTGCTGGCCATGGGCTACAAGTCCAACAACACCCTCGAGGAGAAGCTCAAGGACCTCGCTCCGCAGGTCATAGTGATCGGCGAAGCCCGCCAGGCCCCCGGCAACTCCATGGAAGCCACCGGCGACGCCCTCAACGCCGCCCTGGCCATCTGAGCGCAAACCAAAAGGCCGCCCCGGAGGGGGCGGCCTTTTTTGCTATAGAAGGCTGCTGTCAATCCGCGCGGCTGCGGGTATTTGAGGCAGCGGCCTCAGAGCAGTCGGAAACATACTCTTCCTCGCATCGCTGCTGCGCGGCAATCAAGATCTCCATTGCGAGCTCTGCCTCGCCTTGCGACACGGCCTCTACGGCGTCTGTCGCGGCGTTGAACATGATGTGGTACAGCGCTGAGTAGTCCATGTTGTCACCCCCATACCTGACATTATAGCCAATATGCATTGCAATTGCAATGCATATTTCTCGTACATACTGCAATACAATTCTCTTAGTAAACGTATTGCGAGGTGCGGCATGGGAAAATTTCAGATACCCCGGGTGCCGGGGACCACTAACAAAACTATCCGGTTCCCCAACGATGTTATCGAGCAGGTCGAAGCCGAGATAGTCGGCACGGGCTGCACTTTTTCGGCCTTCGTCATCGCCGCCGTCAAGGCCGCCCTGGACGAACTCCACGAGAATGAATAAAAGGGGCCCCTCTCGGAGGGGCCCCTTTCCCGTTTTTCTGCAAAAACGGGAAAAACTTTTACGCCTTGGATTTGGAGGGAGCATCGGCCTCTTCCGTCTTTTCGGGCTCGGGAGGCGCCCAGAAGCGGCCGTACATTGTTGAATACTTTCGGATCTTCGCGGCGAGCTCGGGAGTGGCGGCGCCGGGCAGCATGCGCCAGCGCCAGTTGCCCTGGGACGTGCCGGGCACGTTCATGCGCGCTTCCGCACCCAGGCCCAGATAGTCCTGCATCTGCGCCACAAACAGCTGCGCCACGCTGGACATACCGCCGCGTATGACGCCCCAGTTCACGCCTTCCTCCTCGTTCAGGCCGAGGTAGAGGCCCGCATAGGCCACGTCGTCGCGGTTGCCGCCCTTGTACCACTGCATCAGCGTCTCGTTGTCATGCGTGCCGACGTAGCACACGCAGTTCGGCGTGTAGGTGTGCGGCAGATAGTTGCTCGGCTCGCGCGAGTCGAACGCGAACTCCAGCACCTTCATCCCCGGGAAACCGGAGTCACGCAGCAGCTGCTCCACCCCCGGAGTGAGGAAGCCCAGGTCCTCCGCGATGAACTTCGTGTCGTGGAACCAGTCCCTCAAGACGCCCACAAGGCTCATGCCCGGACCGGGCATCCATTTGCCGTTTTTCGCGGTCTCCTCGCCGTAGGGCACGCTCCAGTAGCTCTCAAAGCCGCGGAAGTGGTCGATGCGGATGACGTCGTAGAGCTTCTTTGCACCCTCGATGCGGCGTATCCACCAGCCGAAGCCGTCGGACCTCATGCGCTCCCAGTTGTAGATCGGGTTGCCCCAGAGCTGTCCGTCCTCGCAGAAATAGTCGGGCGGCACTCCGGAAACACAGGTGGGTATGTTCTTCTCGTCGAGCAGGAAGCTCTTCGGGTCGGCCCAGACGTCAGAGGAGTCGAGCGCCACGTAGATGGGCAGGTCGCCGATTATCTCTATGCCCAGCGAGTGCACATACTCACGCAGAGCGTTCCACTGCTTGTAAAAGAGGTACTGCGCATAGGTGAAGAGCCTCACGTCCGCGTCCAGGAGGCGGCGGTAGTGCTCCACGCGCTCCGGTTTGCGGAGCCTCACGTCCTCGTCTGGCCATAGCGTCCAGGACACCATGCCGAAGTGCCGCTTGAGCGCCATGAACAGCGCGTAATCCGGCAGCCAGCCGGCGTTCTGCTCCCGGAAGGCGGTGAGCTCCTTTGCATCGCGGTCCCAGCCCCTGGCGCAGGCGAGGCGCAGCAGCTCGAACCGGTTCTCGTAGATCTTGCCGTAGTCCACGTTGGCGGGGTCGTCGCCCCAGTCCGGGGCCTCGACCTCGGCCTTCGTGAGCAGGCCGTCGGCGACCAGCATGTCGAGGTCTATGAAGTACGGGTTCCCCGCATAGGTGGAGAAGGAGGAGTACGGCGAGTCGCCGTAGCTCGTCGGGCCCAGAGGCAGGAGCTGCCAGGCTTTCTGCCCCGCCGCCGCGAGGAAATCCGCGAATTTGTAGGCTTCTTTCCCGAAGGTACCTATGCCGTGTTTCGACGGCAGTGAAGATATCGGCATAAGTATGCCGCTCTTGCGTTCCATGGCTGCTTACCCCTTTACCGCGCCCGCCGCAACACCCTTTATGATGTATTTCTGGCAGGATAGATAGAATATGATGATCGGCAGGATGCTCAGCATGATGAGCGCCATGGTAGCGCCCATATCCACGGAGCCGTAGCTGCCCTTGAGGTACTGGATATGTATTGGTATCGTGCGGTAGTCCTTGCTGAGCACCAGGTACGGCAGCAGGTAGTCGTTCCAGACCCACATGGTCTCGAGCACGCCGACGGAGATCATGGTAGGCTTGAGCATCGGGAACACGACCAGGAAGAAGGTGCGCAGAGGTCCGCAGCCGTCTATCGCGGCGGCCTCCTCGATCTCTATCGGCATGGACTTCACAAAGCCCACAAACATGAACACCGCAAGTCCGGCGCCGAAGCCCAGATAGATGATGGGGATGGTCCAGGGCGTGTTGAGCTTGAGCGTGTCGGCCGTCTTGGCCAGCGTGAACATGACCATCTGGAAGGGCACGACCATCGAGAACACGCAGACATAGTACACCAGCTTGCAGAAGCGGCTGTTCACCCTCGAGATGTACCATGCCGCCATGGACGTGCAGATGATGATGAGCGCCGTCGAGAGTATGGTTATCGTGAAGCTGTATTCAACGCACTTCCAGAAGTTATAGTTGCCGAAGGTGATGCCCTTTGCGTAGTTGTCGAGACCTGCGAAAGTCTCCGCGTTCGGCAGTGCGAAGGCATCCGTGTTGATTGCCGAGTTCGTCTTGAGAGAGTTCACCAAAACGGCGACTATGGGCAGGATATAGATGATGGAGATGATGATGAACAGGACGGTCAACGCCATCTTGCTTCTCTCGCGTTTGCTGAGGCTGTGGTTCATCACTGCTGCACCTCCCTCTTCCTTGTATAGCGGAGCTGGACAAGGCCGATCGCCGCAACGAGGATGAAGAACAGCACGGCTTTTGCCTGGCCCACGCCCCTCGAGTTGGCGTTCAGGTAGAAGCTGTTGTAGATGTTGAGCGCGAGCATCTCCGTAGTGTGTATGACGTCGGCGCCCTTGAACACGAAGGGCTGGCCGCCGTTGAGCGCGAGGTTCTGGTCGAAGAGCTTGAAGGAGTTCGTCAGGGTCAGGAAGGTGCAGATGGTGATGGAGGGCATGACGCAGGGGATGGTTATTTTGGTCAGCGTCTTCCAACCGCTGGCGCCGTCTATTCTGGCCGCCTCAAGCAGTTCGTCCGGTACGCTCTGAAGCCCGGCGATGTAGATTATCATCATATAGCCGATCTGCTGCCAGGCCATGAGTATCAACAGGCCGATAAAGCCGTATTTTGTCGAAAGCAAGATCGAAGTTCCGTACCTGATGAGGATACCGTCGAAGATCATCGACCATATGTAGCCGAGCACGATGCCGCCGATGAGGTTCGGCATGAAGAACACGGTGCGGAACAGGTTGGAGCCCTTGATGCCCCGGGTCAGCGCGTAAGCGACCGCAAAGGCCAGGACGTTTATAACGACGAGCGATACGACGGCAAAGAGCGCCGTGTACCAGAAGGAGTACATGAAGGAGCTGTCCGTCAGCGCCTTTATATAGTTGCCGAGGCCGATGAACTCGGCGTCCGAGGTGGTCTTGAAGTTGCAGAACGAAAGGTAAAAGCCCTTGGCGAACGGGTACACAAAGCCTATGAGGAAGGCCGCGAGCGTGGGCAGGAGAAAGACCGGGAACCACTTGCGTATGCTGCCGCTGAGCATGTTTCCGTTCACAGCGAGGCTGTGCCTTTTCCTCTTTTTAGTTTCCATTATCCATCCCCTCTTTTGAAAGAGGCGAGCGGCGTCAACCGCTCGCCTCCATTTTCGACTTAGCTTTTCCCTGTTTTAGGGGACTGGCTTACTGGTTGGCGTACTGGGTGGCCCAACCCTGGACGAACGCGGTGACAACGTCGTCCCAGGAGCCGCCGCCGACGGTGTACTGGGTGAGAGCCGCAACGACGGCCGCACGCCAGGTGTCAACGTTCGGGGTGTAGTTGAAGGCCCAGGTCACGGTGTACTTGCCCTCGGCTATGTACTCGTTGGCGTCGTTGAAGAACACGTTGGAGCTCTCCTTGGCGTTCTTGAAGGGGATGGGGCCGAACTGCTGAGCCATCATAGTGGTGCCCTCGTCAGAGGTGACGACCCAGTAGAGGAAGTCGAGAGTGGCCTGGATATCCTCCTCGGAAGCCTTGGCGTTGACTGCCCAGCAGTTCTCGGTGCCGCAGCAGAGGCCCGCGTTCTCCTCGCCGTCGACGCCGCAGTAGATGGGGATCATGGCGAGGTTGGCGGGATCCATGCCGTAGTTATTGACGAGAGCGTCATACTCCCAGGAGCCGTTCTGATAGAATACAGCCTTGCCCTCGCCGAACTCGGCCTGGGACTGGTCGCTGGTGGCGGTGGTGAGCTGAGCCGGGGCGGTGTCGCTGTTGGCGACGTAGAGGTCCCAGATCATCTTGTAGTTGTCGAGGTAAGCGCCGGTGATGGTGGCGGGCTGGCTGGTCACGCCGTCGTCACGGAACTCGTAGAAAAG
>CAUAHS010000050.1 GCA_958428885.1 uncultured Eubacteriales bacterium | reverse complement strand
TTCACACTTTGCCATGTTTGAAGCACCTCCGTTCTCTTAGAGTATTTGAACAGCTTTACTATAATAGCAGAAGCACCCCACAATTGCAAGCCGAAATTTCGCATTCCGGCCGATTTTGAAAAGTAATTGCCAAACCGGGGCGATGTGGTTAAAATAGGGCCATAGTATATTGAAGGGGGCTGCGTCACAATGGTGCGCGAGGAATATTCCGTCAGCCTGAAGAGCATAGTCGAGGAGCAGGGGCTCAGCGTCCTGCATGCCGCAAAGGATTTCGACACCGCGCGGGTCTATACCGCCGACGTCAACCGCCCCGCGCTCCAGCTCGCCGGATTTTACGACTACTTCGACCCCAAACGGCTCCAGCTCATAGGCCGTGTCGAGAGCACTTACCTCCAGACCCTGGGCGACGAAGCCCGACTGGCAGCGCTCGAGCGCTTCATGCGCTTTGACATCGCCGCGCTCATACTCTGCCACGACACCCAGCCCATCCGGGAGTGCGTGGAGCTTGCGGAGAAGTACGACCGCAACCTCCTGTGCACCAAGGAGGACACCTCCACCTTCATGGCCGACCTCATAAGCATGCTCCGCAACGCCATGGCACCGCGCGTCACGCTCCACGGCGTGCTCGTGGAGATCTACGGCGAGGGCGTGCTCATCATGGGCGACTCCGGCGTCGGCAAGAGCGAGACCGCCCTCGAGCTCATCAAGCGCGGTCACCGCCTCATCGCGGACGACGCGGTGGAGATACGCCGCATCTCGCGCGAGACGCTCATAGGGACGGCCCCCGAGCTCATACGCTACTACATGGAGCTGCGAGGCATCGGCGTCATAAACGCCCGCCACATCTTCGGCGTCGGCGCCGTCAAGCCCGAGTCTAACGTCGACCTCGTCGTGAACTTCGAGCTCTGGGACGACGACAAGGCCTATGACCGGCTCGGTCTCGAGACCGAATACACCAGCATCCTCGGCGTGAACATCCCCAGTGTGACCATACCCGTCCGCCCCGGCCGGAACCTGGCCGTCATCCTCGAGCTGGCCGCCATGAACAACCGCCAGAAGAAGATGGGCTACAACGCCGCGGTCACGCTCGCCCAGGAGCACGACAAGATGATAGACAACGGCGGGAGGTACTGAGCTTTGCGCGTCACCGATAAACTCATATCCGACATACGCTCCGCCCTGCCCGGGCTGGAGCTGCACGAAAACGAGCCGATGAGCGCCCACTGCTCCTTCCGCATCGGCGGTCCGGCGAGGCTGATGGCCTGTCCCGCCTCGGGCGGGGAGGCTGCGGCGCTCCTGCGGCTGCTGCGGGAGAGCGGGGCTCCGGTGGAACTCATGGGCAAGGGCACGAACCTGCTCGTCGCGGACGAGGGGCTCGACGCCGTGGTCGTGAGGATCGGCGAGGCCATGTCGGGGGCGGAGCTGCTGCCCGGCGACCGCGTGAGAGCGGGGGCGGGCATCTCGCTTGCCAAACTCGCCGTGTTCGCGGCGGAGGCGGGGCTCTCGGGGCTTGAATTTGCCCACGGCATCCCCGGCTCCCTCGGCGGAGCCGTGTTCATGAACGCCGGAGCCTACGGCGGAGAGATGAAGGACGTCCTCGAGAGTGCCGAACTCGCTCTGCCGGACGGCACGGTGAGCGAGGTCCCGGCTCCGGAGCTCGAGCTCACCTATCGCCGCAGCGCGCTGGAGGGCTCGGGCAGGCTCGTCACGGCGGCAACGGTGAAGCTCGCCCCGGCGGAGCCGGAGACGATACGCGGGCGGATGCGCGAGCTTATGGAAAAACGCCGTGCTTCCCAGCCGCTCGACCAGCCTTCGGCCGGCAGCACCTTCAAGCGGCCGGTGGGCGGCTATGCGGCGGCGCTCATAGACCAGGCGGGGCTCAAGGGCTTCGCCATAGGCGGAGCGCAGGTCTCCGAAAAGCACGCGGGCTTCGTCATAAACCGCGGCGGAGCCACGTTTGACGACGTCGTGCAGCTCATGGAGCACATACAGAAGACCGTCTTTGAAAAAAGCGGCGTCCGGCTGGAGCCGGAGGTCAGGATCTTGAAGGGCTGAGGGATGGAATTTCTCATAATTTCCGGCATGTCCGGGGCGGGGAAGAGCCTCGCCGCGGACATTCTGGAGGACATGGACTACTACTGCGTGGATAACATGCCCGTGGCGCTGCTTCCGCGGTTTGCGGAGCTCTGCCTCGCAACGCGCGGGCGCTATGAGCGCGTGGCGCTGGTCACCGACGTGCGTGAGCGCGAGAACATAACGGGCCTTATCGACGCCCTGGACAGGCTCTGGGACCAGGGGCTCGAGTACCGCATCCTCTTTGTCGAGGCGGATCTGCAGACCATCGTCCGGCGCTACAAGAGCTCCCGCAGACCGCACCCCATGCTCGCGGGCGGCTCCATCGAGGACGCCGTAAGGCGCGAGGTGGCGGTGCTCGCCCCGCTCCGGGAGCGGGCGGACTACATCATCAACACCTCGGGGCTGACGACGGCCATGCTCCAGGCCAGGATAGCCGACATCCTTCCCGGCGGCGCCGCATCCCGGCGTCTGGCCGTCACGGTCACGGCTTTCGGCTACAAGTACGGTCTGCCCATGGACGCCGACCTCGTGTTTGACGTGCGATTTTTGCCAAACCCCTTCTATGTGGAGGAGCTCCGGCCGCTCTCGGGCCTTGACAAGCCCGTGGCGGACTTCGTGATGAACTGCGCCGACGCCCGGCGTTTTCTCGACATGCTTTTGGAGATGCTGAAGTTCCTCATGCCGCTCTATCTCGAGGAGGGGAAGTACAACCTGAACATAGCCATCGGCTGCACCGGCGGGCGGCACAGGAGCGTCGCCGTGGCCTGTGCGCTGGCCGACAGACTCGCTGAGGCGGGCACTCCCGCCGTGCGGAGTTTCCGCGACCTTGAAAAGGGGTGAGCTCATGAGCAGAAGAAGACGCGAGGCGGATCCGCGCATTGTCGTCATAGGCGGCGGCACCGGCCTCTCCACCATGCTCCGGGGCCTCAAGAGGCAGTCGGAGAACATAACGGCCGTCGTGACCGTGGCGGACGACGGCGGCGGCTCGGGCATGCTCCGGGCCGACCTCGGCATGCCGCCTCCGGGCGACGTGCGCAACTGCATCCAGGCCCTCGCCAATACGGAGCCGCTGATGGAAAAGCTGCTGGCCTACCGCTTCACGGACGGCAGCCTGAAGGGCCAGAGCTTCGGCAACCTCTTCCTCGCCGCGCTCAACGGCATGTCGGAGACCTTTGACGAGGCTGTGCGCAAGATGAGCGACGTCCTGGCCATAACCGGACGGGTCCTGCCCGTCACCAACGAGAACGTCTATCTGGCCGCCGAGTTCGACGACGGCAGCGAGGTCACGGGCGAGTCGCACATCGCCGACGCCAAAAAGGCCCGTGACGCGCGCATACGCCGCGTGCGGCTCATACCGGAGCGCCCGGCGGCTCTGCCCCAGGTGCTCGAGGCCATAGAGGCGGCGGACATGATAGTCCTCGGTCCAGGCAGCCTGTATACGAGCATCATGCCGAATCTGCTGACCGAGGGCGTCGCCCGCGCAGTGGCGCAGTCGGACGCCTTCCGCATCTACGTGCTCAACGTCATGACCCAGGACGGCGAGACGGAGGGCTATACGGCCTCGGACCACATAGGGGCGCTGTTTTCAAACTCGGGCGAGCGCCTCTTCGACTGGTGCCTTGCGAACGACCGCGAGATCCCGGCGGAGCTGCTCAAAAAATACGGCGCCGAGGGCGCAGAGCCCGTCCGCGTGGACGAGGCGGCCGTACACGAACTGGGCGTGGGCCTGCTGCGTGCGCCGGTGGCCGGATGGGCCTCAGGCTACGTTCGCCACGACCCGGACGCCCTTGCGAGCGAGCTGCTGAGGCTCTACCGCGAGAAGTCGCACACGAGAGTTTACGGCTGAGGCCGTGCCGAAGGAGGGGAGCCGCGTGTCCTTTTCATCGAGAGCCAAGGCGGAGCTATGCCGCGTGCCGATAAAGCGGCGCTGCTGCGCCGTGGCGGAGGCCTACGGCGCACTGCTCTATTGCAGCGTGTTCTCCACGCGCGAGATAAGGATAGTCACGGCGAACGACGACTTTGCCGAGCGGCTGCCCAGGCTCTTCCGCCGCGCCTTTTCGCTGGACTTTGACGAGCGCCCGGCGGAGGGCGCCGCCGGCAAGCGGCGCTTCCTGATCACCGACGCCGGGAAGATCGCCGCGGTGTACCGCGCCTTCGGCATGGAGGCGGCGGAGACGCTGACGCTGCACATAAACCTCGGCGTGCTGGAAAACGAATGCTGCCGGGCGTCCTTCGTGCGGGGGGCCTTTCTCGCCGGGGGCAGCGTGACCGACCCGGCGAAGAGCTATCACCTCGAGCTCGCCACGACGCACGCGAGCGTCAGCCGTGAGCTCTGCTCCGTGCTGCTAGAGCTCGGCTTTGAGCCGGGACAGGCCCTGCGGGGGGCCAATTACGTGACATACATGAAGCAGTCCGAGGCCATCGCGGACTTCCTCACCGCCGTGGGCGCACCCGTGGCGGCGCTGGACGTCATGTCGGCGAAGGTCGAGCGGGACATGCGCAACGAGATAAACCGCAAGGTGAACTGCGACACGGCGAACGCGGACAAGACCGTCGCCGCCGCGCAGGAGCAGCTTGCGGCCATACGAGCCGTGGAGCAGGAGTACGGCCTGGACGGCCTGCCGGAGGGCCTGCAGCAGGCAGCGCTGCTGAGGATAGCGAACCCGGAGGCCAGCCTTGCGGACCTCGCCATGCTCTCCAGTCCCGCGGTGACGAAATCCTGCCTCAGCCACAGGCTCAAGCGGCTTGTGGAGCTCGGCCGGGGCATAGGGAAGGGGGATTGAGCCTTGGCCTTCACGCATCTGCATCTGCATACGGAATACAGCCTGCTCGACGGGGCCTGCCGCATAGAAAAGCTGGTGGCGCGCGCAAAGGAGCTGGGCTTTGACAGCCTTGCCATAACCGACCACGGCGTCATGTACGGAGCCGTGGCCTTTTACGAGGCCTGCGTGAAGGAGGGCATCAAGCCAATCATCGGCTGCGAGGTCTATGTCGCCCCGCGCGGGCGCACGGACCGCGAGCACGGCGTGGACTCCGAATACACGCACCTCATTTTGCTCTGCAAGAACGAGACGGGCTACCGCAACCTCTGCTACCTTGTCTCCATGGGCTTTGTCGAGGGCTTCTACATCAAGCCGCGCATAGACTGGCCGCTGCTCTACGAGCACACGGAGGGCCTCGTCTGCCTCTCCGGCTGCCTCGCGGGCGACATCCCGCAGAAGATAGTCTCCGGCCGCTATGACGAGGCCAAGCGCCGGGCGCTGGAGCTGCGGGACGCCTTCGGCGAGGACTTCTACCTCGAGATACAGCGCCACGGCATACCCGACGAGGACGCCGCCGCCCGCGGCATCATCCGCATCCACGAGGAGACCGGCATCCCCCTCGCCGTCACCAATGACGCGCACTATATTAACAAGGAGGACGCCTATTACCAGGACGTCCTCATGTGCATCCAGACCGGCAAGACCGTGGACGACGCCGAGCGCATGCGCTTTGACTCCCAGGAGTTCTACCTCAAGAGCGAGGAGGAGATGCGCGCGCTCTTCCCCGGCCAGGAGGAGGCGGCGGACAACACCGCCGAGATCGCCGCCCGGTGCAGCTTCGACTTCGAGTTCGGCCGCTACCACCTGCCTCGCTTCAAGCTGCCGGAGGGCGAGACGGACAGCGCCGCCTACCTCGAAAAGCTCTGCGAGGCGGGCTTTGAGCGCCGCTACGGCGCCGGACGGGAGGACGCAAAGCGCCAGCTCCGCTATGAGCTCGACATGATAGGCAAGATGGGCTTCGTGGACTACTTCCTCATAGTCTCGGACTTCATCGGCTACGCCAAGAGCCAGGGCATACCCGTCGGTCCCGGCAGAGGCTCCGCCGCCGGCAGCGTCGTCTCCTACTGCCTCGGCATAACGGACATAGACCCCATCAAGTACAGCCTCTATTTCGAGCGCTTTTTGAACCCGGAGCGCGTCTCCATGCCGGATATCGACATCGACTTCTGCGTCCGCCGCAGGGGCGAGGTCATTGATTATGTAAACCGCAAATACGGCTCCGACCACGTGGCGCAGATAGTGACCTTCGGCACCATGGCCGCACGTCAGGCCGTGCGCGACACAGGCAGGGCGCTGAACATCAGCTACGCCGACTGCGACGCGGTGGCAAAGCAGGTGCCCTTCGCCATAGGCATGACGCTGGACGAGGCGATGAAGCTCTCAAAGCCGCTGCGGGAGATGTATGCGAGCGACGAGAAGCTCCACTCCCTCATCGACACGGCCAAGGCGCTGGAGGGCATGCCGCGCCACGCCTCCACCCACGCGGCGGGCGTGGTCATAACCGAGCGGCCGGTGTACGAGTACGTCCCCCTCGCGCGCAACGACGAGAGCATCGTCACGCAGTACACGATGACGACGCTCGAGCACCTGGGCCTTCTGAAGATGGACTTCCTCGGCCTTCGCAACCTCACCGTGCTCGAGGACGCGGCGGAGATGGTGCGCAGGCGACGGCCGGGCTTCGACGTCGCCGCGGTGCCGGAGGACGACAAAGAGACCTTCGCCATGCTCTCCGCGGGCAAGACGGAGGGCGTGTTCCAGCTCGAGAGCACGGGCATAACCGCCGTGTGCACGGGCCTCAAGCCCAAGAGCATTGAGGACATCACCGCCGTCATCGCGCTCTACCGCCCCGGCCCCATGGACAGCATACCCCGCTTCCTCGAGTGCTCGGCGCACCCGGAGAAGATAAGCTACAAGCACCCGCTGCTCGAGCCTATTCTGTCCGTCACCTACGGCTGCATAGTATATCAGGAGCAGGTCATAGAGATATTCCGGCGGCTTGCGGGCTTCTCGCTGGGCCAGGCGGACATGATCCGCCGCGCCATGAGCAAGAAAAAGCACGCCGTCATCGACGCCGAGCGCCAGGCGTTCATCCACGGCGACCCGGAGCGCGGCATCCCCGGCTGCGTCGCCAACGGCGTGGACGAGGCGACGGCCAACAGCATCTACGACGAGATTCTCGACTTCGCGAGCTACGCCTTCAACAAGGCCCACGCCGTGGCCTACGCCGTCGTGGCCTACCGCACGGCGTACATGAAGTGCCACTGGCCCTGCGAGTATATGGCCGCTCTGATCACCAGCGTGCTCGACTCCACCACCAAGGTGGCCGAGTACATCGCCGAGTGCCGCGAGATGGGCATCAAGGTCCTGCCGCCGGACGTGAACGAGTCCGACGCGCGCTTCACCGTCGTGGGCGCGAACATCCGCTTCGGCCTCGTGGCCATCAAGAACATAGGCGAGCGCTTTATAGAGCTGCTGATGCAGGAGCGCCGGGAGAACGGGCCCTTCACGGGCTTTGAGGAGTTCTGCCGCCGCATGTCCGGCAAGGAGCTCAACCGCCGCGCGGTCGAAAGTCTCATAAAGGCCGGCGCCTTCGACAGCCTGGGCTGCAGCCGCAAGGCGCTGATGCAGATGACGGACGACGTGCTCGAGTGCATCGCCTCCGACGGGCGGCACAATATCGAGGGCCAGCTCGACCTCTTCGGCCTCGGCGACGAGGGGGAGGCCGACTCGGGCAGTTCCTCCGTGCCCGTGCCGGACGTGGAGGAGTATTCGAGCCGTGAGCTCATGGCCATGGAGCGCGAGACCACAGGCCTCTACCTCACCGGCCACCCCATAGACGACTACCGAGAGGCCGCCCGCCGCGCCGGAGCGGTCAGCATAGGCTCCATCCTCTCGGACTTCGCCTCCGAGAACGGGCCGGAGCAGTTCCAGGACAATCAGCACGTCATAATCGCCGGCGTTGTGGCCTCCTACCGCACGCGGACCACCAAGACCGGCCGGCTCATGTGCTACATCCAGTTCGAGGACGACACCGGCGCCATGGAGCTCATGGCCTTTCAGAAGGTGCTCGACGAGAGCGGCGGCTACATCGCGGAGAATGCGGCGCTGCTCGTGCGCGGGCGCATCTCCGTGCGCGACGAGAAGGAGCCGCAGCTCATGGTGGACTCCGTCCGCCCGCTCTCCGACCTCAACGAGCCCGGCGCCGACGTCCCGCCCAAGGCCGAGCGCAAGCTCTGGCTAAAACTGCCCACCGCCGACGCAAAGCTCATGCGCCGCATAGAGCTGCTATGCGAGATGTTCCCCGGCCGGGAGCGCATGATAATCTTCATCGCCGACACAAAGCGCCGCCTCGGCGCCGAGTGCCTCATCCGCGACTCCCTCGTGCGCGAGCTGCAGGAGCTGCTGGGCGAGGAGAACGTCGTTGTAAAATAGCGCGCTCGTTGACAATATACGGAACGGGTGCTATAATATTAAGAACTCTTTATGAGCGATATTTTTATCACACGGGAGTGACAGTCCTAAATGGACACAGGCAGTCGATTGTCAATAGCGGCAATCATAATTTTGCTCGGCTTCGCCATGTATTTCGCGATAGCCGAGACCTCATTTGCAACAGTCTCCAGGATCCGCCTCAAGACCAGACTCGACAAGGGGGATCATCGGGCGAAAAAGGCGCTGTTAGTCTTGGATAACTTCGACAAGGCTATCACCACCATACTCATCGGCACCAACATAGTACATATAACCGTCGCGGCCATCGTGACGGTGCTCGTGACGCGGAAATGGGGCATTTCGGCGGTCACTGCGGGCACCCTTGTCACGACGGCCGTGGTCTTTTTCGTCGGCGAAATGCTGCCGAAGTCGGTTGCAAAGAAGTACAGCGAGCGCTTCTGCCTGCAGACGGCGGCGTCGCTGCGCTTTTTCATGGTGCTCTTCACGCCCATCTCCGCCGCGCTGACCGCCATAGGCCATGCGGCCTCCCGCCTCACGAAGGGCGACCCGGAGGTCTCCGTCACCGAGGATGAGCTCTACGACATCATCGAGGACATGACCGACGAGGGCACGCTCGAGCCCGAGCGGGGCGAGCTGATGAGCTCGGCGCTGCAGTTTGCGGACCTCACGGTCGAGACCGTGCTGACCGCGCGCGTGGACGTTGCGGCCATCAACTCCGAGTGGGACCAGGCAAAGGTGCTCTCCTTTATAAAGGAACAGCGCCACTCCCGCCTGCCCGTGTACGAGGGCAGCATAGACAACATCATCGGCGTATTGCAGATACGCAAGTACATCCGGGCCTACCTCAAGGAGGGTGCGTCGGTGAGTTTGCGCGCGCTGCTGGACGAGGCGTATTTCGTGCCCCGGAGCATGAAGATCGACGAGCTGCTCTCGGTCATGAGCCAGAAGAAGCTGAACATGGCCGTGGTCACGGACAGCTACGGCGGCACGCTGGGCATCGTCACGGTGGAGGACATCCTCGAGGAGCT
>CAUAHS010000049.1 GCA_958428885.1 uncultured Eubacteriales bacterium | reverse complement strand
AAGGTCTCCAAATCCTGGGCCTGCAGGGTCATGCGCTCGCGGATGACGCGCTCCATGCGGGAGAAGCCGATGCGGAACTGGTTTTGCAGCAGCTCGCCCACGCTGCGGACACGGCGGTTGCCGAGGTGGTCTATGTCGTCCGCCGTGCCGATGCCGTGAGCAAGGCAGCAGAGATAGTTCACCGAGGCGAACATGTCGTCCACGATTATGTGCTTGGGGATGAGGATGTCGATGTTGTCCTTTATGGCCTCTTTGAGCTCGTCGCCCTGGTACTGCTCCATGAGCTGGCGCAGGATGATGAGCCTGACCTTCTCGTGCACGCCGACCTCGGCGGGGTCGAAGTCCACGAAGTGGGCCATGTCGACCATGCCGTTGGTGAAGACGCGCACGTCCTTGCCGTCGGCACGGAGCATGACGTCCGTGACGCCGCAGGAGTCGAGATACTCCGCCCGCTCGCGGGTGAAGACCTCGCCCGGCTCGGCGATGAGCTCGCCGGTTACGGGGTCCGCGACGGGGGCGGCCAGCTGGTGGCCGATGAGCCTGCCGGCCAGGCCGAGCTTCTTGTTGAACTTGTAGCGGCCCACGGAGAAGAGGTCGTAGCGGCGGCGGTCGAAGAAGAGGCCGTCGAGCAGCGTCTCGGAGCTCTCCACCGTCGGGGGATCGCCCGGGCGCAGCTTGCGGTAGATCTCGAGCAGGGCGTCCTCGCGCGTAACAAAGCTGTCCTTGTCCAGCGTGGTGACGATGCGCTCGTCGTTGGCGAAGACCTCCTTGAGCTGCTCGCTGGTCACGCAGCCGGCGACGGGGTCGCTCAGGCAGGTCAGCCAGGTGTAGGGCTTATCCGCGTCGTAGCGGCCCATGGCCTTCAGGAAGAGGGTGACGGGCAGCTTGCGGTTTTTGTCTATGCGGACGTAGAAGATGTCGTTTGCGTCTGTCTCATACTCCAGCCAGGCGCCGTGGTAGGGGATGACGGTGGTGCCGTAGGTGGAGATCTGGGCCTTGTCCGTCTTCTTGTCGTAGTACACGCCGGGGGAGCGGACGATCTGCGAGACGATGACGCGCTCGGCGCCGTTTATCACGAAGGTGCCGCCTGCGGTCATGAGCGGGAAGTCGCCCATGAAGATCTCCTGCTCCTTGATCTCCTCCGTCTCCTTGTTGCGGAGACGCACACTCACCTTGAGAGGAGCGGCATACGTGGCGTCACGCGCCTTGCACTCCTCCTCGGAATACTTGGGCTTCTCGTCCATGGAGTAGTCCACGAAGCTCAGCTCCAGGTTGCCCGAGTAGTCCGTGACCGCGTCCACGTCGCGGAACACCTCGCGCAGGCCCGTGTCGAGGAACCACTTGTAGGACTTCTTCTGGATCTCCAGGAGGTTCGGCATGTCCTGGATCTCGGTGCTCCTTGCGAAGCTCTTCCTCAGCGTCTTACCGTAGTAAACATCCTTTGGCATCAATGCACACTCCTTGTGTTGGAATCTTGTGTACACCCGGCTGGGTTGTCAGTTGTTTGCGGCGCTCTGTTGCAATTGCGCGAAAATCTGATAGAATAAAGCCATAGCTGAAAATGGGTTAATATCCGTCCTCAGGAGACATAGCAAGTTATTGTATCATCATAGTGCACTTAATGTCAAGTGCGTTTTTGTTAAGAATTACGATTTTTTGAGTGGGGATGTGTTCTCCGCCTTTTTTATTTGGCTGCGGAGGTGCAAATGGACGCTGGTGCTGTTATTCTGCTGCTGGTCGAGGCCGTCATGGCCCTGCTGCTGCTCTATTTTGACGGACTTTTGAAAAAACCGGCGCAGGTACTGACCTGTGCGGGGCTCGTGGCCGCCGCTTTTGTGCTTCGGGCGCTGTTTTTCAGTTACGAGACGCTCGACTACCAGGACTTCCTCGCCCGCTGGGTGCAGTATTTCCGCGATAACGGCGGCTTTGCGGCGCTCAAAGACTCGGTCGGCAACTACAATGTCCCCTACCTCTATTTTCTCGCGATCTTCTCCTACGTGGACATCTACGACCTCTATCTCATAAAGCTGCTCTCCACGTTCTTCGACGTGATTCTGGCCTTCGGGGCGATGCGGCTCACGGGGCTCTTCACACGCAGCCGGAACAGGCTGCTCTTTGTCTACTTCGCCGTGCTCTTCTGGCCCACGGTGGTGCTCAACAGCGCGGTCTGGGGCCAGTGCGACAGCATTTATATCTCGCTGGCTCTGCTGTCCATCTACTGGGCGATGGACGGGCGTCCGGTGCTCGGCATGGCGGCTATGGCGGCGTCCTTTGCCTTCAAGCTGCAGGCGGTGTTCGTCATGCCGGTGTTCGTGCTGCTGCTCATAGCCCGCCGGGTGAAGCTCTGGCACTTTCTCGTGTTCCCTGCGGCTTACATGGTGCTGATGCTGCCCGCTATTTTCGCCGGGCGGCCGGTGCTGGACACCATCACGCTCTACTTTGACCAGATGGGCACCGTGGGCAGCGCGCTCAACTACAACTCCCCCTCCGTCTACGCCTTTGCGCGCAATGTGACCGACGAGGCTCTGGCCTCCAAGCTCGGCATCGCGGCTGCCTTTGCGCTGATGCTGGCCGTGTTCGGCTGGTTCTGGTGGCGGCGGAGCTCCATCACCAACTGGGCACTGCTCGGCGGGGCGCTGCTCCTCGTCGTGGGCATCCCCTTTCTGCTGCCGCACATGCACGACAGGTACTTCTTCGGCGCGGACATCCTCTCGCTCGTCTTTGCCGTGGCGGCGCCGGTGTACTTCTTCCTGCCGCTGCTGTGCGAGTTCGCCTCCCTGCTCGGCTACCACGCCTATCTCAAGATGCGCTACCTGCTGCAGATGTACTACGGCGCAGGTGCGCTGGCCATCGTCATAGTCATCGCCGCCGTGTTCACCGCCGCCCAGCTCCACCCCGTGCAGAAGCGAAAATACTCTTGAAAAATTTTTGTTGACAAACGGCGAGTTTCTGCTATAATACCAAATGCGCCTTTCCCCAGCTGATATGCGAGAGTGCTGGAACTGGCAGACAGGCAGGCTTGAGGTGCCTGTGTCTCATTTACAGGCGTGTGGGTTCAAGTCCCATCTCTCGCACCAAGGGTCCCGGACATCCGTGTCCGGGACCCTTTCCTTTTCTCCGCCGCCCATCTTCGGGCGGTTTTCTTTTTTGCCCGGGCTCTTTTATCGTCTGAATGCTTAAAGTTCGCCGCCCGTAAATGGAGGAATATACAAAAATATCCGCTGCGGCATTCCGGGCGTTGACAGCGGTCTTGTACGTATATTATCATGTGCTCAGGAGTTGCTTAAACGTTTAAGCATGATTTTTGCAGCGTTTGGGCTGATGGACAAATTATTCAATAAGGAGGACATGAAATGAAAAAGCTGCGCATACTGCTCTGCCTGGCGCTGGCTGCGGCGCTCTGCCTGGGCCTCGCCGCCTGCGGGGAGACCGCCGAGGAGCCCTCGGGCGGGTACAAGGTCACCTTCTACGACAGCGACGGCGTGACCGTGCTGGCCGAGACCACCGCCGAGGAGGGCCAGCCCGTCGCCGACCCGGGCCTCACCAAGGAGGGCTACGTCATCCAGGGCTACTACTCCACCCCCGCCCTGCTCATCCCCTACGACATGTCGGCCCCCGTCACGGCGGACACCTCGGTCTTTGTGGCCTGGCAGTCCTCCGTCGTGGACGAGCGCGCCTGGATGTTCGCGGGCTCGCTCGCGGGCTATCCCGAGAACAACTGGGGCCACGCCTGGCCGCAGGACGACTTCCTCATGCAGCCCGTGGAGGGTGAGTTCAACACCTTCACCATAGAGCTGAACCTCTACGAGGGCGATGAGTTCAAGATCGCCGTCATCGACCAGGACTACAACTGGGGCGACTCCATAGATGCCTCAGGCCTCGCGGACGACACCTACCTCTCCGGCGGCGAGGACGCCTTCGCCTCCGGCGCCAACATCAAGGTGCTTGAAAACGGACTCTACAAGCTCACGCTCAGGACCGACGCCGAGACCCTCTCGCTCTGCAAGCTCAGCTGCGAGAAGATAGGCGAAGCCGCCGAGCTCGCCGCGCCCTCCTTCGACTTCCAGATCCAGGGCAACTTCAACAACTGGGGCGAGGACCCGGAGAGCTTCAAGATGCTGCAAAACGGCTCGGACAACATCTGGTACTACCTGCTCACCATCACCGAGGCCGACTACGACACCGAAAACGGCAACGACTTCGCCATGTTCGGCATCAAGAACCTCGTCAACGGCGACTGGTACGACATGCGCAACCTCGACCCCGCCGCGACGCCGAACATCACGCTCACCGCGGGCACCTACATAGTCTGGCTGGCGCTCGACGTCCAGGATAACCAGCCCGTGGTCACGGCGCTCTACGCCGCCGAGCCCGCCTACTACGTCGTGGGCACCTGCGGCAGCGCCGGCTGGGCCGCCGACGCCAACGCCGAGAACACCGCCTACATGATGCAGCCCCAGGACGACGGCACCTACAAGCTGGACGTCACCTTCACGGACGCCGAGATAGTCGACTGGGCGGACAACAAGGTCGCCTTCAAGATCGCCTACGGCGCGAACGGCACCGTCGCCAACGAGTACTGGTACGGCACCGCCTCGGGCGACAACATCACCGTCGACCCCGGCACCTACACCATCGTCTTTGACCCCGCCACGGGCGGCATAACCTACTGAGCATAAAAAAGCGGCGGAAGGGGCAGGCGCTCCTTCCGCCGCGGGACTGACGGTATGGCAGTTTTTATGCTATTATGATGTCGTGCCCCGGGGCGGCGCTCTTGCGTATCGTGTCGTAAACCAGGGCGGCTACGGTGTCGGCCATTGCGGCGGAGGGCAGCTCTATGTCCCCGCCGGGGCTCAGCGAGAGCACCCTGCCCCCGGCAAAACGTCTGGCGCGCTCGGCAAGCTCGGCGCCGAAGGCCACGCAGACGGAGCCCTCCGGCCGACCGCGCAGAAAGGCCGAAACGGCCTCGTCCGAGGTGTCGAAGCACACGGCGTCAAAGCAGCACTCGATCCGGCGGTTGAGCTTCGGCTCGGCAAAGGGCCGGAGCAGGGCGCAGGCCTCTCCCCCGCCCTCCGAGGCACGGCTGGCCGCCGCGGCGTAGTCGCAGTTCACCTGATAGAAGAGGTCGGGGTCGTCTATGACACCGTCCACGCAGATGAGCGGGTAGAAACAGTTGAAGCCTATCTTCAAGAAGGTGTCCCTGTCCACGTCCATGGCGACGATGGCGTCAATGGTCTTTATGGTCTGGGTGACGCAGGCGTCGGTTATGAGGCGCAGGGTGTAGCCCCGGCGCTCCAGCGCCGGAGAGAGGGCGGAGACAAAGGCCGCAAAGGCGTGGGCGCTGTCCGCGCTCTCCGCCGCGTGCGGCGCAAAGAGGCCCACGGCGCAGCTGTTGCCCGTGGCGAGCGCCTTGGCCACCGCCGAGGACTCGTAGCCCATGAGGTGCACCTCGTGCAGCACGCGCTTGCGCGTCTCGGGGCTTATGCGCTGGTCCTCCCGCCCGTTCACGACGTAGGAGACCGTCGCGGTGGATACGCCGCAGGCGTCCGCGATGTCCCTGATGGTCACTTTTTTCTTTTTTTCATTCATCTCAGCCATACCTGAATAATAACAACTGCGCTGCGGTATTGTCAACCGCGCGCGGGGATTTTGGAGGTACCCATGGAAACGAGAGCCATTCTGCACCGCGGCAGACCGCTGGACTGCTTCCCCACCTCGGAGAGCGGCATGTACATCAGGCTGCGTGCCGCCAGGGGCGACCTGGACGAAGCCGTCGTGGTCTATTCCGACAACAAGTTCGAGTGGACCACGAAGCCGAGGCTGGAGCGGCGCATGGAGCTGCTGCGCTCGGATGAGCTCTACGACTACTTCGGCGCCGAGCTCGCGCTGGAGGACACCCGCCTCGCCTATGTGTTCCGGCTCCGCTCCGGCGGCGAGGTGAGCTATCTCTGCGAGGAGGGGCTCGGGCCCGACTTCGCCTGGGACCTCGGCTACTTCAACTACTTCCAGTACCCCTACATACACTCGAGCGACGTCATGCGCGTGCCGGAGTGGACGCGCGGGGCGGTGTGCTACCAGATCTTCCCGGACCGCTTCCGCATAGGCTCCGGCGATAAGGACCGCGGCTATATAAACCTCGCCTGGGGCGGGCGCCCGGAGCCCAAGAGCTTCGCCGGCGGCGACCTGCGCGGCATCGAGGAGGGGCTCGACTACCTCGCCGAGACGGGCGTGAGCTGCATCTACATGACGCCCGTGTTCCTCTCGCCGAGCAACCACAAGTACGACGTGGAGGACTATTACCGCGTGGACCCGCGCTTCGGCGGGGACGGGGCGCTCCGCTCGCTCATTGCCGCCGCGCACGAGCGGGGCATGCGCGTGGTGCTCGACGGCGTGTTCAACCACTGCTCGTGCACGAACCCCATCTTCCTGGACACCTCCGTGCGCGGGCGAGAGTCGCCCTACTGGGACTGGTTCTTCATCGAGGGCGAGCGCTCCAGCTTTGCAGAGCGCAACTACAAGACCTTCGCCGACGTGCCCTACATGCCCAAGCTCAACACGGACAACGACGCCGTCATCGACTACTTCTGCGGCGTGGGGCGCTACTGGATACGCGAGTTCGGCGCGGACGGCTGGAGGCTGGACGTCTCGGACGAGATATCCATGCGCTTTCTGCGCCGCTTCCGAGAGGCGGTCAAGGCCGAGAACGCGGACGCCGTGATCATAGGCGAGGTCTGGCACGGCGCGGCGGAGTTCCTCGGCGGGGACATGTACGACGGCGTGATGAACTACGGCCTCACCAAGGCCTGCCTCGACCTGATGGCCTTCGGCGCGATAGACGCCGCGGGCTTTGCCTCGCGGCTCTGCCTGCTGCTCTGGCGGAGCATAGGCCCGGCCTGCGAGATGATGTTCAACCTGCTCGACAGCCACGACACGGAGCGCTTTCTCACCCGCGTGGGCGGGGACAGGCGGCGGGAGGCGATGGCGCTTTCGGTGATGTTCTTCTTTCCCGGCATGCCCATGCTCTTCGCCGGGGACGAGATAGGCACCGAGGGCGGCTACGACCCGGACTGCCGCCGCTGCTTCCGCTGGGAGCGCGAGAGCTGGGACATGGAGCTCTACGCGCTGGTGCAGCGCCTTGCGGCGCTCCGGCGTGACCCCTGCCTCGCGCGGGGCGGCTGCCGGGTCTCCGAGTCCGGCGGCGTGGTCACGATTGAGCGCGCACACGGCGCTCGGCGGATGATCTTGCACATGAATCCCTCCGACACGGCCCTCGCCGCACCGGACGGGACGGAGATAGAGCCCTGGGGCACCGTCATTTTGGAAAAGGAGATGTAAGATGAAAAGGATGAAACGCATCGCGGCGTTTTTGATGGCCGCAACACTCATATTCGCCCTTGCCGCCTGCGGTGAAGCCCGCGAGGGGCAGAGCGGCACGACCTACGACCAGGTCATGGCCCGCTTCAACGGTGAGCTCGAGGAGGGCGCGGTGGTCAAGGTGCTCGAAAACGACACCGCCGTCGAGCTCGGCTACGTCGAGGAGCTGATAAACGCCTTCAACGCCGCCTACGCCGACCAGGGCATCTCGGCCGAGCGGATGAACACCGACCAGTACTCCGACCTCGCCTCCGACGGCCCCTACGGCTACGGCCCGGACGTCTGGTATCAGGCCAACGACATCATCATGCAATACGCCGAGAACCAGCACATCCTCCCCCTGCCCACGGAGAGCCTCGGCTACGCAGATCAGATACCCGAGAGCGCCTGGAACGCCTACGCCCTCGACATGGACGGCACCACCTATTACTGCGGCGTGCCCGTGAACGTCCAGACCGGCATGCTCTATTACATCGAGTCCATGCTCCCCGACGACTGGGAGGAAAACTGGGACGTCAACGCCAACGGCACGCCCGACTTCTTCGAGACCTACACCGCGCTCTACGCCTTCAGTAAGGACGTGCAGGAGAACGGCGGCAAGACCGAGTACGGCTATCTCGACGAGCTGGTGGACACCTACTTCATGACCGGCTATCTCTTCACCTTCGGCGCCTACGTGTTCGGCGAGAACAACACCAACGCCGAGGACATCGGCCTCGCGGCGGGCGACGCGGCGCAGGGCGCCTGGATGATACGCCAGTGGGCCAAGCTGATGAACAACACCGAGGTCATCGACAAGACCTTCGCCTCCTCCGCCTACGCCTTCCTCGCGCAGGGCCGGATGCTCTGCACCATCACGACGCCGGACGTGCGCAGCATGTTCATCAAGGAGATGGTCAGCGCCGGCTGGACCGAGGAGGAGGCCGAAGCCGACCTCAAGATGATAGCCGTCCCGCGCCTGCCCGCCTCCGGCGACCTCACCGCCGACGCCTGGCAGGACACCATAACCGACATGGAGAACCTCACGCTCGAGACCAAGATGATGGGCGGCATAAACGGCTACGGCATCTCGGCCTACACCAAGTGCCCGAACGCCTCGCTCGCCTTCGTGCAGTTCGCCGCGGACTATGAGCAGGTCGTGCGCCGCAACGAGATGCTGGGCATCACCCCGGCCCGCGCGGACGCCGCCGCCTTCGTCGGCGAGAGCGACCCGACCGTGCAGACCATCTTCGACCGGCTCGACGGCGGCTACATAGACATCATGCCCGCCATCAACGCGGTGAGCCAGCTCTGGACGCCGTCCGAGAGCTTCTTCGTGGACCTCGCCACCGATGCGCTGAGCGAAAACCGCGGCGAGCCCACGAACTACGACACCGTGGAGAAGATACAAGCCGGGCTCGAGGAGCTCTGCAGCCAGATCTACGACGGCATCTTCACGCTGTCGTGACGCGTCAAACCGAAACCGACAAAGGGGGGGGATGGGGATATGTCAAAGGCCGCACAGCTGGTGAACGCGCCCTGGCGCGTGAAGCTCTCGCTCGTTATAATGGGCCTCGGCCAGCTCTGCTACGGGCAGATAATAAAGGGACTGCTCTACATACTCAGCCTCGCGGGGCTGGTCGTGTATTTCGCCGCAAGAGGTGTGGAGGACCTCGCGGGCATCTTCACGCTGGGCACAAAGCAGGAGAACCTCTGGCTCGGCATAGAGGGCGACAACTCCATGCAGATGCTCATCATGGGCCTCTTCGCCGTCATGGTGCTCGTCTTCGCCCTCGCCCTCTACGTCTCCAACGTGCGGGATGTGCTGTACACCTCGCGGGAGGCGGCGAAGGGCCGCAGGCCCCACAACTTCCGCCAGTCCCTCGCCGCGGCGGCGGACGGGAAGTTCTATGTCTCCGCGCTCGTGCTGCCCATCGTGGGCGTCGCGATGTTCTCCGTGCTGCCCATAGTGTTCATGATACTCATGGCCTTCACCGACTTCGGCGGCGAGGTGGTGCACCCCGTGCTCGCCAGCTGGA
>CAUAHS010000048.1 GCA_958428885.1 uncultured Eubacteriales bacterium | reverse complement strand
TGCTGTTGTCGGAGGCGTACTGCTTGCTGTTGTCCGGGTCGTGGCGCATGAAAGTGTCGTAGCCCTTGAGGCCCAGCTCCTCCGCCGAGGCGTCGAGGCCCATGTACACCGTCAGCGGCGCCTGGGCCAGTCTCTGTGCGTTCATGAGCCGGCGGCTGCGCTCCGGCACCTCGGATTTGTCCATCATCCGGTCAAAGACCACGCTGGGCATGAGGTTGGAGATAACCCATTCACAGGGAATGTACTCGCCAGAGGCCAGCTGCACTCCACGGACACGGTTGTCCTTTACGTCTATCTTCGTGACTTCGGTGTTATACCAAATGTCGCCGCCCATGTCGCGTATACGCTTATCGAACGCAAGTGAGATCTCATGGCTGCGCCCAGCAGCCACCCAGGGCTTCTGCGTCAGATATATGTATGTCATAAAAGCGTAAACCGCAAAGGAAACCTCACGGGAGTTGGCGGAGATATAGGTCCAGTAGCTCTCGAAGATGTTCTTGGCCTTTTCCGGCAGGCCCACCATGTCGCACACGTCGTTGCAGGTGGCGGGGACCAGCTTCATTAGGTCGCCGAACTTGAGCAGCATCTCGACCTTTGCCAAGCCCTCCGGTTCATTGTTGTGAGCCGCAAGCCAGTCGACACCGTCGCCGACCATGCGTGACATCTCCATGATGTTGGTCATAGCCGTGCGTGAGCCCGGGACCTGACGCTCCATCTCGTCTATGAAACCCTGTACATCCGCGGGCATGGTCACATTAAAGCCGTTCTCGTCCGTTGCAATGGCGCAAAATGCTTCATCCACCAAGCGCCAGTCAACGTCCAGACCATATTTGTCGCTGAGCAGTTCGCGCACCGCTCCCTTCGGACGTCCCTCCTTGCCGTCGCCCATCTGGCACAGCTCATGCAGCGCACTCTCAAACTCGTATGCCCCGCGCTTGAAGCTGGTGGCGCAGCCGCCGGGCAGGTTGTGCTTTTCCAGCACGAGGACCTTCTTTCCCTCGCTTGCCAGATACGCAGCGGCGGATAGTCCGCCGTTTCCCGCGCCCACGACTATCACATCGTATTTGCGCATGATTCTCCTCCTTTTTCAATTGTTGGTGGTTATACCAGTTTGATAACAGTTTAACACATGGCTTCCGGAGCTTCAATCACTTTATGAAAAAAATCCCGCCGGTATACGGCGGGATAAGTCATTTGCGGTATTTCCGACCCAGGGCGTCCATGCCGAGGCGGAGCAGGCGCTCGGCACATTCGGCGGCGGCTTCCTCGTCCTTCGCCCGAATGTGGTCAAGGAGCTCGTGGTGCATGGCGGCCTCAGCGGGGATGTCGGCATGAGGGCCGGTGTAGTACGCGGTTATGAGCGTGGTTATGACAGGCTCAAAGGCGCGGAACATCATGGAAAAGAGGCTGTTGCCCGAGGCCTGGGTGAGCAGGTAGTGGTAGCGGTAGATCATGCCGGGCAGATCCTCCGCCCCGGGGGCGATGCGGGAGGCGATATCACTCATCTCGGCAAAGGTGCTCTCATAGATGTTGCGGCAGGCTCGGCGGGCACTGCCCGTTTCCAGCCATATACGGGCGTCCATAAAGTCGTGGAAGAGCGGCTCGTCTATCTCGAGCGAGCCGTAGCCGACGAGAGCGGAGAGCGAGCTTGGCGTGGGGTGCTTGCGATAGTCGGCAACGACGGTGCCCCGGCGGGGCTCTATTTTAAGAAAGCCCTGGGTCTCAAGCTGCAGCACGGCATGGTGCAGCGAGCTGCGTGATACGCCCATCTGTTCTGCCATATCCCGCTCCGCCGGCAGCCTGTCCCCAGGCCGGAGCTCTCCGGAGAGTATCTTGCCCAGCAGCGCACCGCGTATGCTGTCTATAATCGAGGCGCTACCCAGCTTTTCAAAGCTGACCATCCTTCTCACACTCCAAAACGCCACCCGCCATGGCTCGTTCATTCTGTGTGATATATTCTAAACTACGCCCGTTTAATTGTAAACATCAAAAGCCCCGGCCGGGGGAAGTGCGTCCTGGAGGCTGCGCCCCCTTGCGGACTCCGGGCTGTTCAAACTTGCGGCGAAGCCAAAGGCGGGCTCAGTATATCGGTATCTGCATGATGGAGTAGTTTGTCTGCGTGTCGTTTTCCCGAAGCTGCAGCAATTTGGTGATATAGTAGTTGCTCTCCCTGGGTCTGAGCATATGGCGGTCCATGATGTTTTGGGCTATATCGACACGCTGGCGGCGGCGGGACTGTGCGGTGTGGGAGTCATCCGTTTCCTGTTCCCGGGGGCGGCTGCTCTCGTCTTTTAGATATATGATGAGCCATCTCTGCGCCTCGACAAATTCCACCGGCGCTTCGAGGTAGAGCCCGTATTCTCTGGCGAACACCGCCGGAACCGCGAATCCGAGCATAGGCTCCCGGGCGGGCGTTCCCGCTGCGCCGATGCAGGGATAGCTTATCGTGGAGCGAACGACCGGCATCCAGTCCAGCCAGCTCTTCATCGCCTCATCTATCTCCCGGCTGTCGATGAACCTGTCGAACGTCGAGTGCGGCAGGAAATAAAAGCTCTCCTCGTTAGAGATCTCCCAGTTGCTCTCCGAGTCGAAGTACGGCGCAATGCGGTGCAGAAAGTCAAAGGCCCCCATCTGGGCCTGCATATGCCTCAGCTGCTCCTGAAGCAGCTTCTGGCGGGGGCGCAGCTTGGCCAGATACTCCTCCAGCGACGCCGCGTTCAGCAGGTCCACCACCTCTCTCGACGAAAAGCCGCAGTTCCTCAGCTTCAGGCACTCGAGCACCTGTCCGCGCTCCCAGAAATGGTAGTAGCGGTATCCCGATTCATTGACCTGAGGCTTCAAAACGCCCTTGGTCTCGTAGTATTTGAGGAAATCCGGTGTAACACCGAGATGCCTTGCAAAATCGCCGATGGAATACTTTTTCATTGGTCTCGCCTCCGGAAAGCAGCGGTAAAGCCGTTGCGGCCTCTTTCCGGCCGCAACATACAATAATAAAATATCACAAAGCTCAGCCGGCGGCAACTCCGGCTGTCATGGTGCGGCTGAGTTTCCCGTCTGCGTCAATTGACATTTTATGGCTACACTAAAAAAGAAAACCTCGTACCGGACGGCTGCTTATCTGACAGCCGCCCGGTTTTTCCGTATCAGTCAAAAATACCCGGGCGGTTTTTGTCTAATACGCGCAAATTCCTGCGCTGGAAAGAAAATTGTCTTGACTCGGTGTTACACCGGGCCTTAACGTCAAATGCATTATTATACTCCAACACTGCCGAAGCATAACTTCGGCATTCCTGCGCAGGAAAGTTGGATCGGCGCCGTATTCAGGCAAAACTGAGGGAAAAGGGGAATCAAAATGGCAAAATCCAAGATGAGTTTCAAAGACACTATCCACGGTTTCAAGAGTATTGCATGCAGGAATTCCATACTTATCATGATTATTTTCTCGTTGAATTCCTTCAGCATCAACATGAAAAACGCCGTCAGGACGCTTATCGGCCTCAACAGTGTCGGCCTGTCCCCCACGGCGGTCGGCATACTCGGCTCCATATTCACCCTGGTCGGCTTCCTCATCCGCACCCCGGCCGGCAGCCTCTCCGACACCGCGAGGGGCAAGCTCAAGAACATACTCATCGCCGCCTTCGGCTTCCGCGTGCTCACCTACGTCCTCTGGGGCTATGTGTCCAGCGCCTCCGTGCTTGCCGCGGTCTATGTGCTGGACGCCATCACCTGGGCCTTCATCGGCGTCGCCTGTCCCGCGCTGCTGGCCATATCCGTTGACCGCCGGGTCATGGGCAGCGCCTACGCCATCTACTCAGGGCTGAGCCAGTTCGTGGCCTCCTTCGGCCGCCCCCTCGCCCTCACCGTCTTCAACGGCTACGGCCAGCAGGCCTTCGGCTGGATAGCCGCCGCCATCGGCATCGTTCCGCTCATACTCACCTTCTTCCTGGACAACAAGGCCATCATAGACACCGTGCCGGAGGGCGCCGCGGTCAAGGCCAAGGGCGGGAACGCCTTCAAGAAGCTCCTCGCCGGCTTCAACATGACCGCTCTGCCCTTTGCCATCGTCACCTCTCTGCCGGTTGTGGCGGTCTCGATGGAAAACCAGTATGTGCCCAAGCTCGCCGAGCTCACAGGGCTCTCCTACCTTGCCGCGGAAACGGCAGGCTCGTCGCTCAACGGCATCTCCCGTATTGTCCTCGGCGTGCTGTGCGACTTTGTGAACCCGTCCATACTCGTCGTCATCATCATAGGCTGCATGGCAGTGAGCCTGTTCGGCATAGCTCTTGCCGAGACGAGCCTGATACTCTCCATCTCCTGCTTCGTCTTCAAGTTCTGCGTCTGCTGGGCCGTCCCGCTGAACATCGCGGCGATGAAGCTCATCCCCAAGTCCCGTCAGGGCTCGCTCTTTGCCACGACCGGGCTTGTTTCCGACGCAATGACCTTCGTGTCCTCCACCGTCATCGGCTACAGCATAACGAATTTCGGGTATTCAAACTCCTTCATGGGCATGGGCGTTGCCGTTGCCTGCGGTGTGGTGATCTACATCTTCACCTGGATCCACTACAAGCGCCACCCCGTCGAGATTCTGGAGTAGGCCCGGCTCTTCGCCGAATTTTGATGAACATGGAGGTAAAGACATGCTTGCGATAGTAAACGGAAAAGTTCTGACCGCAGCCGGCAAAGACTACGAACGCGGCACCGTCCTTGTGGACGGCGGCAAGATCCTCGCCGTGGGTACCTGCGGCGAGCTCAAAGTGCCCGCCGGAGCTGAAATATTGGACGCCTCCGGCAAATGGGTCACTCCCGGTCTGATAGACGCCCACACCCATATATCCGCCTTCGGCGAGCCCCGGAGCCGCACCGGCAACTACGACGTGAACGAGATAACCACGCCCATCACCTCGTCTCTGCGCGGTATCGACGCGCTCAACCCCTTCGACGCGGCTATCGAAAAGGTCCGCTCCGCCGGTTTCACAACCTGCTACACCGGTCCCGGTTCCTCCAACGTGATAGGCGGCGTCGGCATAGCCTTCAAGCTCAAGCGGGCCTGCTCCGTCTACGACATGGTCATACCCGGCACGGAGCAGATGAAGATGGCCCTCGGCGAAAACCCGAAGTTCGTCTACGGCAACCAGAAAAAATACCCCAGCAGCCGCATGTCCATAGCCGCGGCTCTGCGCCAGGAGCTCTATGACGCACAGGCGTACTCCCGGGAGCTGCTTGCCTCCGAGGAAAATGCTCAGGCCAAGCCGCCGAAGCCCAACTTCAAGCTCGACCCCCTGGTGCCCGTCGTGCGAGGGGAGCGGCGCTGCCGCATACACTGCCACCGTGCCGACGACATCGTCACCGCCATACGCATCGCCGAGGAGTTCGGCCTCGACATCTCGATAGAGCACTGCACCGAGGGTTACAAGATAGCCGACCTCCTGGCCGCAAAGGGCTATACCTGCGTCGTCGGCCCGCTGAACATGGACATGTCCAAGGAAGAGGTCTGGGGGTGCAGCCTCAAGACCCCCGAGATACTGTACCGCGCGGGCGTGAACATCTGCCTGACGCAGGATTCCTGCTCCGGCACAAGGTGGCTGCCGTCCATCGTGGGCATGTGCATAGCGCGCGGTCTGCCCTATGACGCAGCGCTGGACGCCCTCACGATAAACCCCGCGAGGCTGCTCGGCATCGAAAACCGCACCGGCTCCATCGAGGCCGGCAAGGACGCGGACCTCGCCGTCTTTTCCGGCGACCCGTTCTGCAACTACACCATCTGCGAATACACCGTCATCGACGGCACCGTCTACCCCTGCGCAGAGGAGGTGGGGATTTGAAACCGTACGCAGAGATCATCGACCGAGCGGTCGAAAGCCGCCGCGAGGACTACTGCCGCATGAGCGACACGATATGGGACTACGCCGAGACGGCGTTTCAGGAGCACAGGTCCTCGGTGCTCCAGCAGGAATACCTGAAAAATTGCGGTTTCACGCTGGAAACCGGTCTGGCCGGCATGGACACCGCCTTCTGCGCCAGCTTCAGGCAGGGCGCTGGCGGCTCCACGATAGCGTTTCTGGGCGAGTTTGACGCCCTGCCCAGGCTGTCTCAGCGCGAGAACTCGCTGGTCGAGGAGCCGATCACCCCGGGCGGCGCCGGGCACGGCTGCGGCCACAACGGCCTCGGTACCGGCTGCCTCGCCGCCGCCGTTGCCCTGAAGGAGTACATGCAGCACTCCGGGCTCGAGGGCGAAGTGCGCTATTACGGCTGCCCCGCCGAGGAGGGAGGGGGCGGCAAGGCGTTCATGGTCCGCGACCACGTCTTTGACGGGGTGGACGTCGCCCTCAGCTGGCACGGGCTCTGCGGTCCCTCCGTCGCCGGGGGCTCCTGGTCCCTGTCGACTTACCAGATAAAATACACCTTCACAGGCAGAGCCGCTCACGCGGGCGGCTCCCCACACCTGGGCCGTTCGGCGCTCGACGCTGCCGAGCTGATGAATGTCGGCGTGCAGTTCCTCCGTGAGCACATGCCGCCCAAGACGCAGATACATTACGCCTTTCTCGACTCCGGCGGACCGGCCGCAAATGTCGTGCACCCGCGTGCCGTCCTCTCGTACATCATCAGGGCCCCAAGGATAACCGAGCTGCCCGAGCTCTTTGAAAGGGTCAACAAGATCGCCCGTGGCGCCGCCATGATGACAGAGACCGAGGTGGACATTCTCGTCTGCTCCGACTGCGCCGACGTCGTGCCCAACGACACCGTCACAGGCGTGCTTCAGGAAAACTCCGAGGCGTTCTTCCCCATAAAGCGCAGCGCCGAGGAACTGGAATACGCAAAGACCTTCTCCGCCCTTGCCACACCGCAGGCCGTCGCATTCCAGCGCGAGCGAGCCGCCAAGGTCTATGCCGGTGAGGACAAGTCGGAGCTGGACGCACCGGTGTTCAGCTTCCTTGCAAACTCCAACGAGGGCTTCGGCATATGCAGCGACATCGGGGATGTGAGCTATATCGTGCCCCTGAGCTATATCATGGTCACGACCACTCCCGTGGGGGTTCCGAATCACACCTGGAAGACCGTCACGGTCGGCAAGAGCCCGATAATGCACAGCGCGGTGCTCACCGCCGCCAAGTGTCTGGCCTCGGCGGGCGCAGACCTCATGCTCGATCCCGGCAAGGTGGACCGGGCCAAGGCAGAATTGCAAAGGAGGACGGCCGACGGAGGCTATCCGTATCCGCTCTCGCCCGATCTGAAACCGCAGATCGAACCATGAGCAGTCCAGCCATGAGTTTCTCCGGCAAAAAACAGGAGTACAAGAACGGGCTTAAAAGTCTCCTGTCCGCAAACGCGCTTTTGATAATCCTCTTCAACAGCACCAACCAGTACGGCAACACCATGGTCAGCGGCATAATGGGGCGCTATGCCCTCGAGGTGCTGAATATCAGCACCGTGGCCGTCGGCGTGTGTGCCTCGCTCTATTCGCTGGGCGGGCTGCTGTTCCGCGCACCCAGCGGAAAACTTGTGGACCGGACCGACCCCCGACGCATACTGATGTGCGCGCTGGCGGCAAAGCTGCTGGTGTTTATCGGATATGTCCTCATCCCGCCCGAGAACGCTGTATTGTTCGGCCTGGTCAGATTCGTCCACGGCGTGACCTGGTCCTTCATAGGCGTCTGCGGACCGGCCATGCTCGCCATATACATAGACCGTGCCGCCATCGGCTCCGCCTATGCGCTGTTTTTGGGCATACAACAGATCGTCGTGTCCTCGGCCAAGGCGGCGTCCATCAGCCTGATGGACAGCTGCGGAGCCACGACAGCCTACCTGGTATGCGCCGCCGAGACGCTCATACCCATACTGCTCGTTTCCCTGATGCGGCCCATCGGCAGGCGGTCCGGGGGCGGCACTCGCACCGACCCCGCTGCGGGCGGAGCAGGCGGCAAGGCCCGGGGCTTCATCTGCTGGCGGCTCGTGCCGCTGTGCCTGATAAGTTCGCTGCCTATGATGACCTACGCCGCAGAGAGCAACTTCCTCCCCGCGCTCTGCGAGATGCGGGAACTTGAATATCTGGGCACCCTCACGGCGGCGACCGGGCTCTCCGGCGTAATAAGCGTGCTGGTCGGCATTTTGTGCGACATCGTCAACCCTTACGCGCTCTGTATCCTGACTTTGCTCTTCAACGGACTTGGGCTCTTCCTGATAGGCGGCGCCCAGACTTCGGCGGAAATGGCTGCCGCACTGCTGCTCTATTACGGGCTGGGCAAGTCCTTCAACGCCCCGTTCACCGTGATGGGCATGAAGTCCATCAGGCCCGAGGAGGCGGGCTCGTTCTCCGGGACGAACCTGTTCATAGACGACCTCTTCACGCTCCTGGCCGGCTCCGTGGCCGGTTTCATAGGCGGCACATATGGTCTCGGAGCAAGTTTCAGAGTGATAGGCTGCCTGCCGTTGGCCGGGGTGGCCATAATGGTGCTTTTCAAGTCCAGGATCGTCAGAGCGCCCCGGTGATCTTGCTCTCTCCCTCCCGTATTTGAATTCTTCTGTCTCCGCAGCGCGCCAGCAGTTAAGGCTGTCATAAACTCCCCGTCCGGCTCACCGCCGGACAGGGAGTTCGTTTTTTCTGCCCGCGCGTTTCCCGCCGAGTTCTGCGCGGCGGATCCGGTCCGGCGTATGGGCCGACTTTGTTTCGCATCGGTGGGCTTCTCGTCACTAAAAGGTTATTTTTGTCGAAATTGCTTGAAATATCCACATGCCTATATTATTATTGAAAAGTTAGTTGTGTGGGTGGTGACGAACAATGTTCAGCTGGAAAAAGCTTCTCAAAGGCACCGCGGTCATTGTGGGGACCGCAGCTGTGTCGGCGCTGTGCGTCTTTGCCGCGATGGGCGTATTCACGCGCCACACGCTCACGCTGACCGTCAACGGTACGGTCTCCGAATACAAATATCTTCCCGGCGAGACGCCCGACGTCTCGGGGCTTGAAACGGCCGGTCCCGGGGAGAGATTCATCTGCTGGCTGGACGGCGGCGGAAACGAATCCGACCCGGAGGTGCCCATGAGCGCCGACGCCGCCTACACGGCGCTGATCGCCCCGGCACTTGCGGGCGAGGACATGGAGCCCTGGCTCGAGAGCGATGCAAACGGCTTCGCCCTGCCCGGAGCTCTCATAACCGGCGATGAGGCCGCAGCCGGAGCCGAGGCGATCTTTGCATCGGACTTCGACGCCTCTCCGCTCAGCGCGCTCGAAACCGTCACCTTGGACGATTTTGCGGCGGCGCTTGACGGGGCCTTCGCCCCCGGTGAGCTGGAGGCGCTCTCAGGCGACAGCCCCCTCACGCGCGTCGAGGCCGCTCAGCTCGTCTGCTCCCTGGCCGGCATTGAAGACCCCGGCGCACCGAACTCCCCCGCGGCTCCAGACCTTGACCCCGCTTCAGAGGGTGCGGCGGAGCTCGCCCGCTGTCTGGCACCCGAGACAGCGGTGGAGTATGCCGACG
>CAUAHS010000047.1 GCA_958428885.1 uncultured Eubacteriales bacterium | reverse complement strand
GCTGTTTTTCGTCAGATACGCCGGGGCGTCCAGGCCCGTCACCGGACCCTGGCACTCTATCTGCATGTGGTTCGCGTTCACCAGCACCTCGGCTATTTCGCCGCCCTCCCAGAGCAGAGTATGCTCCGTATTAAACCGCGCTATCACCCCGGCGCTCTTGCGCCACTCCGGCACGCTCGGCGAACCCTCATACGCCTCGGGCAGTATCGTCCAGCCGCCGAGCAGCACGTCCCCGCTGTACTCCGAGAGGCTCAGCCCCTCCGGCAGCGCAAGCTCCAGGTCATCATCTTTCGCCGAGACCGGGTCGGTCAGGAAGCATACGCCCACCACTGCGCAGACTATGACGGCGGCGGCAGCTATCCACAATGCCGGATGCCTATAGCTCATCACGCCCCGCACGCGGGCTTTCACACCCGTCTCGCCGAAGGCCAGCGGACAGGCCGACACAGCGCCTCCCGGCGAACTGCACTCGAGCAGCGCGCGGGAATAGCCCCGGCGGCCCTCGTCGTCAAGTCCGCGCACGACGCTCTCGTCGCATGCGGCCTCCACGTCCCGGCAGAACAGCGCATAAGAGAGCCACGCCAGCGGGTTGAACCAGTGCACGCACAAGATGAGCCAGCCCAGCGGCTTCCACAGATAGTCCCGCCGCCGGAGATGTGCCCGCTCGTGCGCCAGCACATAGCCGAGCTCCGGCTCCGCCAGCTGCGAGGGCAGGTACACCCTCGGGCGGAACAGCCCGAGTATGAAGGGGTCTCGCACCCGGTCGCAAATATAGACCCCCTCCCCCGCCGGGACCGATACGCTCACCAGACGCCGCAGGCGCAGCCAGCTTGCAAGCGCATACAGCAGTATCGCCGCCGCCACTGCCAGCCACAGCGCCGCCAGCGCGGGTATCACGATCTGCAGCGGGTTCACGCTGTCTCCGACATTCGGCGAGAACCCGGCCTCCAGCAGCGGATTCACCGCCCCGTCGATGAGCGCCACACCGGAACTAATGCTCGGCGCCGCCTCCAGCGCTATGCTCTCCGGCACAGTCATGGCGCTGGGCACAAGGCTCAGCGCGCTCTCTAGCCGGAACGGCCACACCAGTCTCAGGCCCACCACGCCCCACAGCAGGCAGGCGCTCCACCTCGGCGCACTCCGGAGCAGCAGCCTCAGCACGCACACGGCCAGGATAAGCCATGACGCCGAGATTGAGAGGTTCACGACCGTCAAAAAGAGCCCCGACATTTCAGTCCTCCCCCTCGATGAGCCGCAATATCTCCCGTTTTTCCTCCTCCGAGAGCGGTTTTGAGCGGGTGAAAGCCGCGATGAACGCCGGGAGCGAGCCGCCGAAGCTGTCCTCCACCACCCGCTTGCTCTGCGCCGAGTAGTACCCCTCCCGCGAGACGCGCGAGGTCACCACGCCCTTCTCGTTTTGGAATATCCCCTTCTCGCACAGCCGCTTGAGCACCGTGAACGTCGTCGAGCGCTTCCACCCGAACGCCTCCGCGCACAGCCGCACCAGCTCCGACGAGCTCACCGGCTCGTTTTCCCATATGATGTCCGCAAAGCGCGACTCTATCGCGCCCATCTGCATTTCCGGCATAAAGCAAACCTCCCCAGAGACTACAGCTTGTAGTCTCTGGGAATAGTCTACATCATGTAGTCTCTCCTGTCAAGTGTTTATTTCCAGGGTCATATGAGGATTATGACGAGGGCGAGGACGAGGGCGGCGGCGCAGGTGCCGAGGAAGGCCCAGGTCCTCCAGCCAATTCGGCGGCGAGGGGGAGATACCGCTCCGACATAGGCTCCGGCGGCACGGCGGGCCTCGCTGAGCACCTCCTCCCTGCTGACGCCGCCGGAGCGGCCGCCGTCCTCACGGACGATGAATATGGCCTCCTCGAAAACGCTCTCGGCGGGCGAGCGGACTATCACTACACGGCGGGCCACGCCCTTTACCGTTTCCTGTTCTCTCATGCGCGCGCTTCGACCCGGACGGCCAGCACGGTCATGTCGTCGGCCGCACCGTATTCGTCCGCTGCCTTCCGCAGCACCTCCCTTGCAAGTGTTTTCATGTCCTTGTCGTCCGGCTCGTCCCGCAGCTGCTCACGGAGCCAGGCGTCGTCGTCGCCGGTTATGACGCCGTCGGAGGCGATGACCGCCACGCTGCCGGGCTTTAGGCGCATACGCACCACGTCGGGGGCGGCGCCCTCGCCGGTCATCAGCCCCGCCGCGAGGCTCTCTCCCGTGACGCGGCGAACGCTCTTGCCCGTGCGGACATAGGACGGGGCGGCGCCGTATTTGTAGAAGCTGGTCTCGCCCGTGAAGAGGTCCACGCACATGAGGTCCACGGTGGCAAAGCCCCACTCATCGCCGTTGCGCAGCAGCATGACGGAGTTGAGTATCTTCATCGCCGTCGCGGGCTCCACGCCGGAGCGGAGGAAGCGCTCGAGTATCTCCACGGCCTCGACGCTTTCGGCGGCGGCGTCCTCGCCGGTGCCCATGCCGTCCGAGAGTATGACGCAGAGCACGCCCGCGTCGGTCTTGAAGTACGTGCCCCGGTCGCCGGAGACGTTCTCGCCCTTCTTCTTCATCGCGGCGATGCCCACCGAGACGGCCAGGGGCTCGGCCTCGAGCAGCGTGAGCCGCCCCTCGGCGCCGGTGTTCGGCCTGCACAGCCTCACGCCGAGCACGGCGGATAGCTTGTCGAGGTAGGCGGGGTCGCTGGTGAGGGCTGAGAGCTTGCCGGACTCGACCACGGCACGGAGTCGGCCCGTGGAGTCGCGGAACACGGCGGCGTCGGCCTCTATGTCCTGGGAGCGGAGGTAGCGCATCAGCCGCCGCTCGGCCAGGGGGTCCGCGCCGTTGAGGCTGCCCAGCTCTCGGGCGACGTCTATGAGTATCTCGGCAAAATCCTCGTACTGGCTCCAGGCGGCGGAGCGGCTCTCCTCCATCCTCGCGCGGAACAGCCTGCGGCCGGCGCTCGCGCGCAATTCGGCGTTCACGGCGGTGACGAAGGCGGCAAGTCCGGTGCACTTGTCGCGGAACCACTCCGGTATGTCCTCGGCCTCCAGCAGACCGCGCTCGGTCATGGCCGCCGTGGCCTGGTTGAGCGCGTCGAGCGTCTCCATGTAGTTCTTGACCCAGCACTCGTCGCGTCTCTTGCAGCGCATGCAGGCGGCGTCCGCCGCGCGGTCGAACACGCGGGCGATGTCGTTGTCGTTCACAAACTCGCTGTTCCGGCGCGCCACGGCGGAGACGTCGTCGAACGCTCGGGCGATGCCCTCGACACGGCGGGAGGCGTATTTGCGCAGCCCGCTCTCTCCCATGCCCGCAGAGAGCGGCTGTATGAGCGCTCCGACCCGCGCGAGCAGTCCCGGCGGCAGCAGCATGAAGCCCACTGAGGCCGCAAACACCTCGAAGAGCGCGTCAAGCCGCTCCGTCCCGCCCCAGGCACAGAGCACCGCCAGGGCGTCCGCCAGGATGAAGCTCACGACATAACTCAGCCGCCCGAAGCGGGAGAACATGCCCGAGATCAGCCCGGCAAAGGCATAGACCATCGTGTACACCGGCGCCAGACCGGAGGCGGCGTCCATTGCGAGTCCAAAGGCCGTGCCGGCTCCCGCTCCCGCGAGCGAGCCGCCCTTGAGAGCGCAGGTCATCACCAGCAGCAGTGAGAGCACCCGGCCAACCGAGATGACGCCCATGATGTTCAGCCTTGAGAGCGCCATCAGTGCGCAGGCTGCAAATACTATGACGGCGGCGTCGTGGCGCTTTACGGCGGCTTCGGTGGTGCGCTCGGCGGTGCTCAGCGCCTCGCGGAAGAAGCAGACCGCCCCGGCGGAGAGGACCGCCTCCGCAAGCGCCGGAACGATGAGCTTTGTCGGTTCCTGACCGGAGGAGAGCCCGCCGAGCAAGCCCGTGGCCGCCATTATCGCCGCGGCACAGGCGGGCATGAACCACACCCGCCCCCGCACGCGCGAGTCGATGAAGATGAAGCCCACGGTGAAGATCAGCACGCAGGCCGCAGCATAGCGTATGCCCCAGGCTAACCCGCCCACGGCGAGATAGCCCAGGCAGGCACCCGCCAGCGAGGCCACGCCGTTCAGGCCAGCCCCCGCCTGGGCGACAACGGCGGCGCCGAAGGGCGCCGCCGAACCGGCTATCCTCGCCGCGGACATCAAAAAGCCCGTAAGAAAATAAGTGCCCGCAGCGCCGAGCGCCCCGGTCCAGTTTCGTGCCTGTGCCCGGCTCGCGGGAGAGTCCGGCCCACTGAGTTTGTCCTTCGCCGCCATACCAACGCCTCCGATGCGATAGAGTTTACATAAATTATAGGGGATTCGGTTATGAAAACCATGTCACTCGGCGCTGTTGACTTTTGGGTTTTTAGAGGCACTTATGCTGAGGTTGACATAAATTCCGCCGCGGGCGTTTGCCCGCGGCGGTGGTCAGGTCGGTGTTATCTCTGTTCGTTGACGTAGAGCGAGACGCGGTCCTGGATGAGAGAGGCGGTCTGCTCGGCGGTCTTGGTGCCGTTCATAAAGGTCTGGATCTCTTCATTGATTATGTTCATTATGTTCTGGTCGTAGGCTACAGCCCTTCCGGTGGCGTCTATGAGGCTGCGCAGGCCGTCGGCCTCCTCGCGGGTCATGGCGTAGAAGTCCACGGAGTAGTCGCCCCAGCCGGCGGAGCCCTTGGGCCACTCCTTCTCCTCGCCGGTCTCGTCGTCCTTGTAGGTGTCCCGCTTCATGGCCTCGGCCTCGGCGGCGGCGTAGGCCTTGACGTTGAGCGGCAGGCCGTCCACGTATCTACCGGAGCCGTAGGAGTCGTCCGTCAGCATACCGCGGACGAATTTCCAGGCGGAATCCATGTCCTTGCAGGTGGAGCTGATGCTCAGCGGGTCACCGGAGAAGGTGGCGATGTTGCCTATGCCCTCGGCGGTGGGATAGCCCTTGAAGGTGACCAGGCCCTTGGTGATGGCGGTGCAGGTCTGGTAGTCGGTGAAGTCGCGTATCTCCATCGGCATCAGCAGCTGGCGGCCGTCCGCGAGCATCTGATAGGGGCTGGTGCCGATCTCGTCATAGGTGAACTCCTCCGGGAAGAGGCGGCTGAAGTTCAGCACGTCGATGAAGTCCTGGCTGTTGAAGCTGCACTTGCCGCTCTGCCAGTCCACATAGCGGTCGAGGCCGCCCTTGAGCATGTCGCTGAGCACGGAGGTGCGGGTCACGCCCTGGCCGAGGATGTACTTGGCCTCCGGGTGCGCCTTGATGACGTCCTGCATCTGGGTCAGCGTCCAGCCCATGTCCTTGCCGACCACGTCGCTCTTGCCTATCAGGGTGACGATGCCGAAGCCGGGGGCGATGGAATAGAGCTTGCCGTCCGTCTCCAGGGCCTTGAGCACCGGGGTCATGAAGCTCTCGCGCTTGAGCTCGCCGTCGGCGTCTATGAGCTCGTAGATGTCCTTGAGCAGACCCTTTGCCGCGTACTGGCCCATGGGCAGGTCGGTGGTGACGAAGAGGTCGGGCACGTTGCCGCTGATTATCTCGGTGTTGAGCTTGGTCACGCCCGCGGTGTAGTCCTTGTCGTTGTTGTACTGCGAATAGTCGGTGACCTCGATGCGGGCGGTGGTGCTGGAGCTGTTGAAGTTCAGCACGGCCTTGCTCAGATTCGGGCTCAGCCAGTTGCAGGCGAGGCGGAGGGTGACGATCTTGGCCGCCTCGGACGGGTCGAGCTCGGTGAGGCGCATGAGCTCGGTCTTGTCGGTGTCGTAGTTGTTGACAAGGCAGTAGAGGCCGCCGTTATCGCTGAAGAATATGCCGGTGAGCTGGTTCTCGTCGATGCCGCAGTCGAGCATTCCCGCAAGGCGGGTGGCCTGGCCGGTGGCGGTGTCGACGCCGTAGATGTACAGGTTGTCGGCGTAGCCTGCGCCGTACTTGCCCGCTCCGGCGAAGATGCGGCTGGTGCTGCCGGGGAGGCTTATGTCGGTGCCGAAGCTCTTGGACTTGAAGTCTATGGGCCGGAGCGCATAGCCGTCATCCCCGCGTCCACCCAGGGCCGCACGTCCGTCGGAGAGGCGGACCGCGCTGTCCCACCAGCCCGTCAGGGGCAGCGCTCCGAGGAACTCGCCCTCAGGCGAGAACAGCGCCGCCGCGCTCAGGTTGTAGATGACGCAGACGTTGCCCTCGTCATCCGCGTTCACGGCGGACATGAACACCGAGTCGCCCATGTCCTGGGAGAGCTTCTTGACCTCCTCCATGGCCTTGTCCAGCTCGACGCTGCGCTTTTCCTCGCCGGTGGAGGCGTCCACCAGGCGGAGGCGGGTGAGGTTGACCTCCTGGGCGTACTCATACTTGCCGTCCTCGCCGCCGGAGTAGTTCTCGGGCAGGTCGTACTTCGTGCCGCTGACGGTCTCGTAGAGCCAGAGGCCCGCAGAGGAGGGCGCTATCGCGCCGATCTGTGCACGGGCGCCCTCCAGACCCTCCGGAACCGCCTGGGGCTGATAGCCGGAGAGCTTTTCAGCCGTGCCTCCCTCCAGCGGCACGGACCAGAGCTGTACGGTCTCCCCGCCCGTCTCCTCCTCGGAGTAGCCGGGGGTCGTGGAGAAATACAGCTTGTCACCTGCGGCCGCTTTGGCGTCCATGTTTCCCTCCAAGCCGTCTATCTTGCGCCGTTCGGCGCGCCAGACGCTGCCTGAACCCTCCGCAGCCGTCCCGGGTGTCGCACCCGGCTTTCCCGGCGTTTTTGCCCCGCCGCAGCCCGCAAGCAGGCCTATGGCGAGCGCCGCCGATATGATAAGCGCTATCGCGCGTTTTTTGTTTTTCATCTCTGGATCCTCCGTATCAGTTTTTGGGGCATCTGTACTATGTGTAATAGCACAGTTAGGTTACCATCCCGCAGGCGATACGTCAAGGAGGCGTCTGTGAACTTTCCATTAACTTTCCAGTGCACAAAAAAAGCGCCGTGGAATTGCTTCCACGGCGCTCGGTGTGTGTCTGCTTATCTCTGCTCGTTCACGTAGATGGACACGCGGTCCTGGATGAGGGAGGCGGCCTGCTCGGCGGTCTTGGTGCCCGCGAAGAAGTCGGCGCACTCCTCGGTGATGAGGTTCATAATGTTCTGGTCGTAGGAGTAGGTGCGGTCGACGGAGGCGATGAGCGCGTCGAGCTGGGCGGCCTGCTCCTCGGTCATGGCGTAGACCTCGATGTAGAAGTCGTCCCAGCCCCAGCCGCCGGTGGAGACCTCCACCTGCTCGCCGGTCTCGGGGTCGGTCTCATACTGCTTCTCCATGGCCTTGGCCTTGAGCTTTTCAAAGGAGGCCTTGTTGAGCGGATAACCGTTCACGTAGTAGTAGCGGTCCTCCGGGTAGGTCTCCTCGAGCAGCGCGGTGCGCACAAAGCTCCAGGCGGCCTCCGGGTCGCTGCACGTGGCGCTGATGCTCAGGCGGCTGCCCGTGGGGACGGCGACGTTGCCGATGCCCTCGCTGGTCGGGAAGCCCTTGAAGGCCAGATGGCCGCCGAACATGGCCTCGTACATCTGGAATTGCTCGAAGTCGTTGGCGGAGTAGCTGGCGAGCAGCTGCCTTCCGCTGGAGATGAGGGCCGGGGTGCTCTCGTGGTTGCCGCTGTTGTAGTCATAGCTCTCGGGGAACATGTTGCAGAAGTTCAGCACGTCGATGAAGTCCTGGCTGTTGAAGCTGCACTCGCCCGTGGCCCAGTCGACGTACTCGCCGAGGTTGAGCGCGAGCATGGTCTGGAGCATGGTGGCCTTGGTGGTGTAGGGGTCGAGCAGGTACTGCGCCTCCGGGTGGGCCTTGGAGACGTCCATCAGCTCCTGGAGCGTCCAGCCCATCTCCTCGCCCACGACGTCGGCGTTGCCGACGAGGCTCACGATGCCGAAGGTGGGCGCGATGGAGTAGAGCTTGCCGTCGGACTCCATGGCGGTGAGGATGTTCTCAAAGAAGTCGTCGCGGGAGAGCTCCTCGTCCGAGTCGATGAACTCGTAGAGGTCGCAGAGCAGGCCCTTGGCGCCGTACTGCTCTATGGGCAGCTCGTCGGCGACGAAGAGGTCGGGCACATTGCCGCTGATTATCTCCGTGTTGAGCTTGGTGACGCCGGCGGAGTAGTCGTCCTCGGTGGCGTACTGGGAGTAGTCGACGACCTCGATGCGCACGCCGTTATTTGCGCGGTTGAAATCGAGCACACGGCTGCGCAGGTCCTGGCTGAGGTAGTTGCAGGCGAGGCGCAGCGTCTTGGTCTGGGGCACCTCGGAGGCGTCCTTCTGCACTATGCGGGCTATCTCGGCGCTGTTGTCGTCATAGCTGAAGAGCAGGCAGAGTATGCCGCCGTCATCGGTGAGGGAGAGGCTGCTGATGTTCTCTTCGTTCACATCGCAGTTGATGAGGGAGGCGAGCTGCACGGCTTCGCCGGTCTCGGCCTTGAAGCCGTAGACATAGGAGCTGTCTATGTAGCTGACGGTGTACTCCCCGCCGCCGGGGTAGATGTTATATGCGCCGTTGGGCAGCTCAATGTCGTCCCCGAAGCCCTTGGCGGAGAAGTCCAGCGGGCGGAGCACATAGCCGGTATTGCCGCTGCCGCTCATGGCCAGGCTGCCGTCCGGGAGGGTCACGAAGCGGTCCCACCAGCCCTCCTGATAGCCGGAGTAGAGCACCTCGCCGGTGCCCGAGAGCATGACGACGATGCTCTGGTTGTAGAGCAGGCCGATGTTGCCCTCGGCGTCGGAGCCGGAGCTGCTCAGGTACAGGGAACCGCCGTACATGTCGGAAGACGCGTCGGAATTGGCCTGGGCGGCCTCCTGGGCGGCGGTGAGGTCGATGGAGCTCACCTCGGCGCCCGTGGCGTCCAGATGGCGCAGCGTGGAGGTGGTGAAGCTCTCGGCGTACTGATATCTGTCGTCGGTCTCCTCGTTGAAGCCCTCGGGCAGGTTGAACACCGTGGCGTTGATGCTCTCGCTCACCAGGATGCCGCCGTCGGGGGCGGCGGAGATGCTGTTGATGCTGACATAGGCGTCGTCATAGCCCTCGGGCGCCGTGGCCGGGGTATAGCCCTCGAGCTTAGCAGCCTCGCCGGTGGTGAGGTCGATGGCGTAGATGCCGGGCGTCCAGGCGCCGGTGGCCTCGTCATAGCCGCTCACGGACACGTATATCTTGTCGCCGGAGAGCACGGGGCTGCTTATGTAGTCGCTGATGCCGCTGACCTTTGTGAACTCGGACACCCAGACGAGGCCCGAGGCATCGCTGCCCGGTTCGTCCGTGGATTTACTGCCGTCCGGGCTGCCTCCGCAGCCCGCCAGGAGCGTCAGCATAAGCGCCGCCGCCATGAGCAGCGCCGCGAGTCTGGTTCGATTCTTCATTTTCTGTCCTCCGTTAGCCGTATTAATCGTGATAACACAGGGTATTTTAGCTCACTTATCCGGAGCTGTCAACGTAAGACGCATTATAATTCAATTAAGTTTCGTTTAAGGTAAAAAAATTCCCCGGAATCCGACGGATTCCGGGGAAATATTCATTGGCTCAGCCGTTGACGAGGTGTTCGCCTATCTTGTAGACGTCGCCTGCGCCGACGGTCAGTATGATGTCTCCCGGGCGGGCGGTCTCGCGGAGGCTGGCTTCGATCTGCTCAAACTTCGGGAAGAAAC
>CAUAHS010000046.1 GCA_958428885.1 uncultured Eubacteriales bacterium | reverse complement strand
GGTGGGGGCCATCTGGCCGCCGGTCATGCCGTAGATGGCGTTGTTGATGAAGATGACGGTGAGCTTCTCGCCCCTGTGGGCGGCGTGGACGATCTCGTTGGTGCCGATGGAGGCGAGGTCGCCGTCGCCCTGGTAGGTGAACACGCAGGTGTTCGGCAGAGAGCGCTTGATACCGGTGGCGACAGCGGGGGCACGTCCGTGAGCGGCCTCATACATGTCGCAGTTGAAGTAGTTATAAGCGAAGACGGAGCAGCCGACAGGGGCAACGCCGATGACGTTATCCTGGAGGCCCAGTTCCTCTATGGCTTCGCCGACGAGCCTGTGCGCTATGCCGTGGTTGCAGCCGGGGCAGTAGTGGAACACGGTGTCGGTGAGCATTTTGGTCTTTTCAAATACAACGGCCATTACAGTACCTCCCTCATGCTGAGCAGCTTTTCCTTGATCTCCTCAGGCGTCGGCATGTGGCTGCCGTAGTGGCCGAAGAAGTCAACCTTCTGCTCTCCGTTCACGGCGAGCTTCACATCCTCCAGCATCTGGCCGGCGTTGAGCTCGACGTCGAGAACGGCCTTGACGCCCGGGGCAACGGCTGCGTCGTGCAGGACCTTGGTCGGGAAGGGCCAGAGGGTGATGGGCCTGATGAGGCCGACATTGAAGCCCTCTTCCTTCAGATCGTCGATGGCGGACTTGCAGATACGCGCGACGGTGCCGAAGGCGGTGACGATGATCTCCGCATTCTCGGTGTTGTAAGCCTCGTAGCGGACTTCGTTCTTTTCTATTTCACGGTAGCGGGCCTGCAGACGCTCGTTGAGCTCGTCAAGCTCCTCCACGGATATGTACAGGCTGTTGATGATCGCGCGGCTGGGCTTATCCTTTGCGCCGTGGCCGTTGGCGGCCCAGGGCTTCTTCTCGAGGTCGACCTTGTACTCCTTCATCTCGGGGAGGACGACGGGCTCCATCATCTGGCAGATCATGCCGTCGGCGGCGATCATGACGGGGTTGCGGTACTTGTCTGCGGTGTCGAAGGCGACGGCCATGAGGTCGATGGCCTCCTGGACAGAGGCGGGGGCGAAGACGACGAGACGGTAATCACCGTGGCCGCCGCCCTTGGTGGCCTGGAAGTAGTCGCCCTGGCCGGCCTGGATGGAGCCGAGGCCGGGACCGCCGCGCATGACGTTCATGATGACGCAGGGCAGCTCGGAAGCGGCTATGTAGCTGATGCCCTCCTGCTTGAGGGACACACCGGGGGAGGAGGAGCTGGTCAGGACGCGGGCGCCGGTGCCGGCAGCGCCGTAGACCATGTTGATGGCGCCGATCTCGCTCTCGGCCTGCAGGAAGCAGCCGCCGATCTCGGGCATACGCGCCGACATGTACTCGGGTATCTCAGTCTGAGGCGTTATCGGGTAGCCGAAGAAGAAGCGGCAGCCGGCGCGAATTGCGGCTTCAGCTATTGCTTCGCTGCCCTTCATAAGAGTCAATGCCATATCTCGTTCCTCCTATTCCTTCTCGATGTGGATGACCACGTCCGGACAGGTGCGGGCGCAGGATGCGCAAGCTATGCAGGCCGAAATGTCGGTCATCTCCGCGGGGTGGTAGCCCTTAGAGTTGAGCTTGGCTTTGGAGATCTGCAAGAGCTTTTTGGGGCAGGCCCTTACACAGAGACCGCAGCCCTTGCAGCGTTCTTCATTGATCGTGAGTTTAACCATGCTTTTACCTCATTTCATTATAAAGATGAGCTTAATGAGACGCAGCTTTCTTTGCATCACAGCCTTCCATGAAAGATGTTGACGCATTGGGCGGGGCGTCACAGACCCTCCTTTGTGAAAGTCTCCCAGTCGCGGTGCATGAAGGTCTCGATGGGCATCGGGCTGCCGATGAAGGCGGGGTCATGCCCCTCCTGGAGAAAGCTCTCCAGCAGCTCCGGCCGGCCCGTGGTGTAGAGCACGGGAACGCCCGAGCGGATCGAGGCCTCACGGATGACCTCATAGCCGTCCCGGAGATCCTCCAGGCAGGCGAGGCGCGCGAGGTTGGTATTATTCACAAAGCCCGAAACCTTTTGGCGCGAATGACGCTCCATACCCTCCATGAGAGAGATGAGCTTTTCCGGGGTGCCGGCCATCGGGCGCCGGGTGTTTACCACGTTGAGGACCTTGAGACTGCCCTCAGGCAGCGCGGCAAAGTCCTCGTGGTAGCGGCCCAGCGCCGTGGCGCCCGCGGGGTCTCCGCCGACGTCGAAGATGACCGTATCCCAGTCCAGCGCAAAGGCGGAGGCGACCTCCGCCGGGAGGGAGAGCGTTTCCACGCTCGAATGTACAAAGTTTGGGGAGACGAGTCGTATCTCCCGCGACTTTATAAGGTTGCCTCTGTCCGTGAGCCGGAAGTAGGTGTTGACCATGTCGAGGTCGATGAGCTCGACCTTTTTGCCGGCGCGTGCGGCCTGAAAGGCGAAGTTGAGCGCCAGCTCGGTCTTGCCGGAGCCGTAATTGCCTATGAGAACTATGACCTCTTTCATAACCTGCCTCCGTTATTCACTGCTGCCGGGTGACGGCCCGGCGTCTCAGCCGTTGACGGCGCCGTTCTTCTCGCCGTACTGGTTGTCGTAGTTGTCCTGGATGCAGCGGACTATGTCGCTGAGGACATCGCAGGTCGGGGTGGGGATGTTGAACTGCTTGCCGTAGTCGCTGATGGCGCCGGTGAGGGTGTCGACCTCGGTGCGCAGCTTCTTGTAGAGCATATCCTGAGCCATGCTGGGATAGTAGTCGCTGATGTTGTCGATGATGTGCTGGTGGTCGACGCGGATGAACTCGTCGGGATCGATGTGGACGCCCTTGTACTCGGCGACGGCGCAGCACTCGCGGATGACGTTGTGGAACAGCTTCTGGCCGTAGGGGTTGTTCTCGACGTAGCCTATCTTCAGGCGGGTGACGGCGCAGACGGTGTTGACGGTGCAGTTGACGGTGACCTTCTTCCAGATGAAGGGCAGGACGTCCTCGCGGAACACGGCCTCGCAGCCGCCCTTGTTGAAGCAGTCCTCCATGTACTTGCCGGCGGCCTGGGTGAGCTCGTTGTTCTCCAGCGCGCCGAAGTTCATGATGACGCCCTCGCTGGGGGTGGAGACGCAGCCTCCAGGGCCGTCGAGCGCGGTGCCGATGACGCCGGAGCCGACCATGCAGCGGGAAGCGGGGTAGTACTTGAGCAGCTTGTCGTCGTTGCCGAGGCCGTTGATCAGGGAGACGAGAACGGTGTTGGGGCCGATGCAGGGCTTGGCGCTGACAATGGCGTTCTCGAGCTGGTTGGCCTTGGTCATGAAGATGACGATGTCCATGATGCCGATATTGTCTGCGTTGTATGCGGTCTTAAAGCCGGTGAGAATGGTGGTCTTGTCAGGATAGATGGTGAACTTCATGCCGTCCTGAGCGACCTTGTCCATGTGAGCCTTGTAGGGATCGACGAGGGTCATGTCGGCCCCGCCCGCGCGGAGATAGCTGGCAAACACGCTGCCGGCAGCGCCGGAACCTACCATTGCGATTTTCATTATTTCTCTTCCTCCTATGCTTGTTGATGCCGCTGTATGGGATTATCGCCCCCTTGCGGGGGCGGAGTGCGCTTATCAGCCGTTTTCCATGCCGTACTGATTATTATAGTTGTCCTGCACGCAGGAGACTATGTCCGCAAGGACGCTGTTGTAGGGCGTGGGGATGCCCAGCCGAGCGCCGTAGCGGGCGATGGCGCCGTTGAGGACGTCTATCTCGGTCCGGCGGTGGTGGATGACGGCGTCCTGGGCCATGCTGGGGTAGTAGTCGCCGAGGTTCTCGCGGAGGTTGGCTATGTCGCCCTCTATGAGCGGCCAGATGTCGCCGACGCCGAGCGCCTTGGCCACGGCGCAGCCCTCTTTCCAGACGTTCATCAGGAGCTTCATGCCCCAGTCGTTGTCCATGACGAAGTGGAGACGCATGCGCGTCACGGCACAGACGGCATTGTAGCCGCTGTTGGTGACGGCCTTTTTCCAGAGGAGGATGCGCACGTCGTCCTCAAAGCTGGCGTGGCAGCCGCCGGCTTCGAAGGTCTCCTGGAGGTACTTGCCCGCGCGGTCGGTCTGCGGGGACTTCTCGACCGCGCCGAAGAACATCTGTATGCCGTCCTCGGGTTTGGAGACGCAGACGCCGGGACCTTTGAGCTCGGTGCCGATGACGCCGGCTCCGTACATTATACGCCCGGCGGGGACGTATTTTGCGAGTATCTCGTCGTTGCCTATGCCGTTTTGCAGGGAGACGAGCACGGTGTCCGGCCCCACGCAGTGCATGACGTCGGGCATGACATCGTCAGTCTGGGTGGCCTTGACCATGAGGATCACAATGTCCATGACCGGCAGGCAGGCCGCACAGTCCGCGGTGTGGAAACCGGTGAGGCAGCACTCCTCGCCCTTGCAGCGGAACACGAGCCCGTCGGAGGCTATCTTGTCCATGTGGGCCTTGTAGCGGTCCACGAGGTAGAGCTCGGCGCCGCCTCGGCGCAGATATGCCGCAAAGACACTTCCTGCGGCGCCGGAACCAATCATTGCGATCTTCATTGCTTGACTTTCTCCTTGCTTACTTCTTCTCCGAGGAGCGCTTGACTATCCAGAAGGGGTCGTCCGTGTTGTCGGAATAGGCCACGAAGTTCAGGCTGGACTTGATGTGCTCCGCCATGGCCTGCCTCGCGAGGGCGGGGATGTGCAGTTTGATGGAGGAGACGATGGCCCCATGCTGGTGCACCACCTGGCTGGACCAGGGGTTGGACTGGTCGGGGCTTATGAACTTGGGCCAGGAGCCCTGATACATCGTGAGGTTGGGCAGCAGCTCGTTGTAGCTGCGGATGAGGTACTTGTTGCCGGAGGACTCGACGATGAGCTTGTGAAAGGGCATGTCGGTCTCCTTGAGCCTCTTGCCGTCCATGCGGGGAACGGCCTTTTTGAACTCGGTGGCGAGACTGTCGAGCTGGGCGATGGCCTCGGGGGAGGCCTTGTCCGCGCACAATGCGGCCGCCTCGCACTCGATTGCCGTTCTGGCGTCGTAGAGGTCGATCATGTCCAGCAGGTTCATGTCCGTGACATAAAAGCCGCTGGCCTTCGGCCGTGTCTCCACAAAGCCTATCGCCTGAAGCCGGTTTATCGCCTCGACGACCGGCGTGCGCGAAATGCCGAGGTCAGTGGCTATCTGGTTGATGTTCAGCTTTGAGGTGGGCGGTATATCGAGCACGACGATCTCGTCGTAAAGTATCTGCGTGACAACGTCGCTCAGCTTGGCAAAAGGGTTCTTTTCAAGGTAGCTCTCAAGTTTTTCGCGGTTCATTTGGCAAAATCACCTCAGGAGCAAATTCTGCGGGTTCATCGTCCTTTTGCACAAAAAAGAATCTTTTTGCTTAGCCCTAATTTACCACAAGACGGAACAATAATCAAGATGTGCGCAATTTTTTCGTCAAAGCGCCAATATTGAGTTAAAAGGAATGCTTTTCGAAAAACCACAGCTTTTTAACTAAAATGATAGATATTTTTTGGACAATCAGGTCGAAAATGCCCTTATGAGGTGTAGTTTTTTTAACGAGTGACATATACGGACGCGTTCACCGAACTAAAGTGATAGATTTTAACTTAAATAAAAGCAAAAGTAGTCGTATATGGTATTATATGCACAGGAATTGATGCAATACTGACGGTTAGACTATAATTCCCCCATGTTGGCTACGCCAACAAGAAAAAGAGGGAGAAACCAAAAGGGAAGGAGAACCGAAAAATGAATGAAAAATCGGCAGTGACCAAAGGGACTTGGGCTGCAGGCTTTTCCGTGGCTTCCGTGTGGTTTGGCACACACGTCGGCGCGGGCTTCGCAACCGGCAACCAGGTTCTGAGCTACTTTGTTAAGTATGGCTGGACGGCTGTCATTTTCCCCATCCTTTCGATGGGCATCCTGGCGTACGTTATCTATGTGATCATGAAGTTTGCCCGACTGCGTGGCCTGGACAACTATGCGGATACTTTCCGCGAGCTGTGGAGTCCGTATCCGTGGCTGAGCATAACTTTTGAGATCTTCTATATAATTATAATTCTTGCCGCAGTTGCAGCCGCCATATCCGGCGCCGCCGGCCTCGTTGACGACTTTATGCACATCGGCACACTTGCGAGCACGCTTATCGTTGCCGCGCTGCTGATAGTCCTGTGCCTGTTCGGCGTTAAGCTCATAATTGCGGCCTCCACCGTGCTATCCACCGGCATACTTATCACGGCCGGCCTGATGATCATCATCGGCATCGTTGCCCGCCCCAGCGAAGTGTTCGCCGCTTTCAGCAAGCCGCTGACCACCCCGGGCGAAGGCTTCTGGAGAGGCGTCATCATCTACTGCGGCTTCCAGTGCGTGTCCATCCCGCCGATGATCGCAGCTGCCGTCACCCTGAATCAGAAGGGCGTCAAGCGGGCCGGCATCCTCGGCGGCGTCATGAATGGCGGCATGCTGGCTCTCTCCGGCCTCATGCTCCTCGGCTGGAACGAGGACATCGTTGCTGCCGGACAGACCACCTACCCGAACCTCTTCGTCTGCGAAAACGTCGGTATGGATTGGCTCAAGATCATCTACTCCGTGCTTCTGTTCTGCGCCTTCATCTCCACCTGCGTCACGCTCATCTACACGATGATCCTCCGCATTGACAAGAAATTCTTCGTCAAGGCTGACGTACATGAGAAGATCCGCTTTGCCATCATCGGCGTCGTCATGGTCGCCATCTGCATGGGCATCAGCTTCGCCGGCCTGAGCAACATCATCACCTACGCCTACGGCTACGACGGCTACCTCGCTCTTGTCGCGATCGTCATCCCGGTCATCGTCATCGGCAACATCAAGAACAAGCGTTACGTCAAGGAGCACCCCGAGGCGCTCAAGGCCAGGAACTGAGCCATGAAAAAGCCGCTCAAGTGGGCAATAACTATCCTGGGCATGCTGGCCATATTCGGCGCGGTGTACCTGTGCGGGGAGATCTTCGGTGTTACCGCCGGACCAATTCCCACTCTGGTCCTCATGCTGGCAGTGTATGTGCTGGGCTGGTTCTGGACAAGGGAGCGGCCCAAGCCCGGGGAGGAAAGCGCCCCGGACGAGGAAGAAAAATAAGAACCGAGCCGCCGCAGGAATGCGGCGGCTCCTTTTTGCAGTTCTTTTTACACTATTATAAGGTATATTGCGCTTGAAGCGCGCTCGGAACGGTGTTAGAATAAAATAGTTATAAATATGTGATGCAGGAGGTCCTTCTACATGAATGATATCCGAGACATTAGCCTGGCCCCGTCCGGTGAGCTGAAGATCGCCTGGGTGCGCCGGAACATGGCAGTTCTGCGCGGCATCGAGGCGGATTTTGCGGCCGAAAAGCCCTTTGCGGGCATGAAGATCGCCCTCTCCGTCCACCTGGAGGCCAAGACGGCCTACCTCTGCCGCGTGCTTGCCGCGGGCGGCGCTGAGATGTATGTCACCGGCTCGAACCCCCTCTCCACGCAGGACGACGTTGCCGCAGCTCTCGCCGCCGGCGGTATAGAGGTCCACGCCACCCACGGCGCCACCGCAGAGGAATATGAAAAGCAGCTCGAGGCCGTTCTCTCCGTCGGCCCCAACATCATAATAGACGACGGCGGCGAGCTCGTCGAGCTCATGCGCACCAAGTTTGCGGACCTCCTCCCGGGCGTCATCGGCGGCTGCGAGGAGACCACCACGGGCATCATCCGCCTCAAGAAGCTCCACCGCGACGGCATCCTGCCCTTCACCATGATGATGGTCAACGACGCCGACTGCAAGCACCTCTTCGACAACCGCTACGGCACGGGCCAGAGCGTCTGGGACGGCATCATGCGCACGACGAACCTCATCGTCGCGAGCAAGCGCGTGGTCGTCTCCGGCTACGGCTGGTGCGGCAAGGGCGTCGCCATGCGTGCGGCAGGCCTCGGCGCCAAGGTCATAGTCACGGAGCCCGACCCCGTCCACGCCCTCGAGGCGGTCATGGACGGCTATGAGGTCATGCCCATGCGCGAGGCCGCCAAGGTGGGCGACATCTTCTGCACCGTCACCGGCTGCCGCGACATCATCACGAATGAGCACTTCGGCCTCCTCAAGGACGGTGCCATCCTCACCAACGCCGGCCACTTCGACGTTGAGATAGACATGGCCGGGCTCAAGGAGTACGCCGTCAGGAGCTATGAGGCCCGCCACAACATCACGGGTTACGAGCTGCCGAACGGCAAAACGGTGTTCGTCATCGCGGAGGGCCGCCTTGTGAACCTCGCCGCGGGCGACGGACACCCGGCCGAGATCATGGACATGAGCTTTGCCATCCAGGCTCTCTCCGCCGAGTATCTGGCGAAGAACCGCGGTTCTCTGCCCTGTGCGCCGATGAAGGTGCCCGAGGAGATAGACAAGGCCGTGGCCCGCCGCAAGCTGGCGTCCATGGATGTGGAGATAGACGAAATGACCGAGGCACAGAGGGAGTACCTCGGCATCTGATATTCAACTCGGGGAGCGGTGAGCGGGTTTGGAGGAAAACAGCAGCGAACTTCGCCGGGAGCACCTGCGTGAGCTGTTAGAGGCGCACCGGATGAAGGCCCTCCAGCTTGAGCTGGAGGATATGAACGAATTTGATATCGCGGAATTTCTCACCGAGCTGGGCGAAGAGGACAGCAAGCGCATGGCCACCGTGTTCCGTCTGCTCTCGAAGGAGCGGGGTGCGGAGGTCTTTGCGGAGCTGGACGCGCAGGAGCAGGAGGTCATAATCAACTCCATCACGGATACGGAGCTGGCCGCCATCATCGAGGACATGTACGTCGACGACGCTGTCGACATGATGGAGGAACTGCCCGCGAACATCGTCAAGCGCGTCATGCGCAATGCGACGCCCGCCACGCGCAACCTCATAAACCAGTACCTGAAATATCCGGAGGACTCGGCCGGAAGCATAATGACCGCCGAGTTTGTGGACCTCAAAAAGTACATGAACGTGCGCGAGTCCATCGCCCGCATCCGCCGCATTGGCGAGGACAAGGAGACCATCTACGTCTGCTATGTCACCTCCGCGGACCGGAAGCTGGAGGGCGTCGTGACCGTGAAGGACCTGCTGCTCTCGGACGACGAGGCGGTCATAGAGGACATCATGGACACGAACGTCATCTTCTGCCGCACGACGGACGAGCGCGTGGAGGCCGCCGAGCTCATCTCGGACTACGACCTGCTGGCGATCCCCGTCGTGGACAAGGAGGGGCGGCTCGTCGGCATCGTCACGGTCGACGACGTCATCGACGTCCTGCAGGAGGAGGCCACGGAGGACTTCGACCGCATGGCAGGTATCGCGCCCTCGGATAAGCCGTATTCGCGCACGGGCGTCCTGGAGATGTGGAAGCGCCGCATCCCCTGGCTGATGTTCCTGATGCTGTCGGCGACGTTCACGAGCATGATAATCACGGGCTTTGAGGACGCGCTCTCGAAATGCGCGGTGCTGACGGGCTTCATACCCATGCTGATGGGCACGGGCGGCAACTCCGGCTCGCAGAGCTCGACGGCGGTCATCCGCAGCCTCTCGCTGGGCGACACGGAGCCCAGGGACATCCTCTACGTCGTGTGGAAGGAGATCCGTGTGGCCGTGGCCTTCGGTGTCACGCTGGCGGCGGTGAATTTTG